>CAYUAV010000256.1:0-6114 GCA_964442665.1 uncultured Bacteroidales bacterium | reverse complement strand
AGCCAGGCGGCAGGGAAAGCGGCTTTCTCACGTGTATAAGAATGAGTCCAGTTGTTGGCAGTGACTTCTTCCATGGAATGAGGAGCATTTTTGAGTGTATTATCTTCACCGGCCAAATTTTCTGCAATTTCAATAATTTCATCATAAATATCAAGCATAACACTAACGAACCTGTCAAGTTCATCTTTCGATTCACTTTCGGTGGGTTCAACCATTAAAGTACCATGCACCGGGAAGGAAAGAGTAGGGGCATGAAATCCAAAGTCCATTAATCGTTTTGCTATATCGGTTTCGGTAATATTTGCCAGCTTTTTAAACTGACGACATTCCAGTATAAGCTCATGCGCTACATAACCGGTCTCTCCTGTATATACAATTCCGTAGCGGTTTTTTAATTGTGCAGCTATATAATTTGCATTCAGAATGGCAATTTTTGAACTGTAGGTCAGACCCTCGTATCCCAATAGACTGCAATAAGCATGTGAAATCGTAAGAATACTTGCACTTCCCCAGGGAGCAGCGGCAACTGCACTTATACCATCAATTCCACCCGTTTCTGCAAGAGGATGTGTAGGCAGGTATTGTATAAGCTGTTCGGCAACACAGATAGGTCCGGCGCCAGGTCCCCCTCCTCCATGGGGTATTGCAAAAGTTTTGTGCAGGTTGAGGTGACAAACATCGGCTCCTACCATTACCGGATTAGTAAGCCCAACCTGGGCATTCATATTGGCACCATCCATATATACTAATCCTCCGCAGGTATGAACTATTGAAGTAATCTCTTTTATTTTCTGCTCAAAAACGCCGTGGGTGGACGGATATGTCACCATCAGGGCAGCCAGCCGGTCTGAATTTGCTATGGCTTTTGCTTTTAAGTCAGTAATATCGATATTACCTTTCTCATCGCAATTCACAACTAAAACCTCCATGCCGGCCATTACTGCGCTTGCAGGATTTGTACCATGAGCTGAAGACGGAATAAGTACGAGGTTTTTATGTGGTTGTTTGTTTCTTTTATGATACTCCCGAATCACCATCAGACCGGCATATTCACCGGCTGCTCCCGAATTGGGCTGGAACGATACTTCTGCCATCCCTGTAATTTCTTTTAACATTTTCCCCAATTCATGAAAAAGTTGCTGGTAACCTTCAGTCTGATCGATAGGAACAAAAGGATGTATTTCGCCAAACTCCGGCCAGCTAAGGGGTAAGAGTTCAATGGCTGCATTAAGCTTCATTGTACATGAACCCAGTGATATCATTGAATCTGTCAGAGAAATATCTTTTCGTTCGAGTTTTTTTATATAACGCATCATTTCGGTTTCCGACCGGTACCTGGAAAAAACTTCCAATGTCAGGAATTTGCTTTTCCGCAGGAATATCTTATTAAAAAAAAATTGATCGGGCAGTTCATGAATTTTCATAAATCGTTGACCAATAGTTGCTGCAAATACTGCTATGAGATTATTTATGTCTTCGGTGCTGGTAGTCTCATCTGTACTGATACCGATATACCCATCATCAAAATACCGGAGGTTTATTTCTCTTTCCAGGGCTTGTATCTGGATGTCACGTTGCAAGATCTTTTGCGGGAGTTTAATTTTTATGGTATCGAAAAAATCGCTGTTTAATTGAACGAAGCCCAGCTTTTGTAAAGCAGCAGCAACTATTCCCGCACTTTGATGACAATGTAGTGCAATTCGGTGCAGTCCCTCAGGACCATGATACACAGCATACATACCTGACATGGTTGCCAGAAGTGCCTGAGCTGTACAGATATTAGAGGTTGCTTTTTCACGTCTGATATGCTGTTCACGGGTTTGAAGAGCCATCCGTAAAGCCAGTTTGTTTCTACGATCTTTAGAGACACCAATTATTCTGCCCGGGATGAACCGTTTGTATGCATCAGTTGTGGCAAAATACCCGGCATGCGGTCCACCAAATCCCATGGGTAATCCGAAGCGTTGCGTTGAACCTATTACTACATCGGCTCCCCATTCACCAGGAGGTGAAAGTAATACCAGACTTAACAGATCGGCTCCGATAGCAATTGCACATCCTGCTTTATGAGCTTTTGCAATAAAACTTTTATAATCTTGAATAATTCCATCTGCGGCAGGAAATTGCATAAAGCCACCAAAGAATTCGGAATCAATTATTATGTCGGAATAAGTATCGACTATCAGGGTAATTCCTAATGGTTCGGCTCTTGTTCGCAAAAGAGCAAGAGTTTGCGGGAATATATTATTATCAACGAAAAAATTGTTGGTGCCTGATTTAATCTGTTCTCGCGTACGGGCATTAAAAAGCATAATCATAGCTTCGGCTGCTGCTGTAGATTCGTCAAGCAAAGAGGCATTGGCAATTTCCATCCCGGTCAGTTCGGCAATCATAGTCTGGAAATTAAGAAGTGCTTCGAGTCTTCCCTGTGAAATTTCAGCCTGGTAGGGCGTATATGATGTATACCAGCTCGGATTTTCAAGGATATTTCTCTGGATTACCGCCGGAAAAACGGTATTATAATATCCCGTACCGATATACGATTTAAACACTTTATTTTTAGAGGCAATTTTCTTAATTCTGTTAAAATATTGGTATTCCGACATACCTTCCGGTAAATCAAGCGGTTTGGATAATCTTATGTTGGCCGGAACTGTGTTCTTTATTAATTCTTCAAGGGAAGATACTCCTATTGTACTCAACATTTCTTTAATATCATCTTCGCGCGGACCAATATGGCGTGTAATAAATTTATCGGCTGACATCTAATACTGAATTAAATAATTTATTAAAGATGAAAATACTCCTCACTTCAAAAAAGGATTTGTATCATATTCGTGCTGGATTGTAGTTTTTGGACCATGACCGGGATAAACGATTACATCTTTCGGCAGCGACATGAGTTTTTCACGAATTTGTTTAATCAGTGTATTATAATTTCCTCCCGGCAAATCGGTTCGTCCTATACTCTCATAAAAAAGTACATCTCCTGTAATGATTATTTTATCCGGTTCGCTGTAGAGTGCAATACTTCCTTCGGAATGACCTGGGATATGAAATATTCGTAATGATGTAACACCAAATTTAAAATCTTGTCCTTCAATCAGATAATTGTCGGGTGCCGGTGGTGGTTCTGCATCGATTCCGAAAAAATCACCGAATTGTAAGGCGTTTTCGAGCAAAGGCAGTTCCATTTCATGTATATAAAAAGGTAATTTATACTTTTCTTTCAAATACAGGCAGCCTAATACGTGATCAATATGTCCATGTGTATTGACTATAGCTTTAACCATCAGATTATTGTCTGAAATAAAACCGGAAAGTTCTTCCTGTTCCTCTTTCGAATGCATTCCCGGGTCAACAACGATACAACTGTTCGATTCGTCGTGTAAAAGGTAGGTATTAACCTGGAACGGATTGAAAATAAAAGTTGTTACTGTAATCATCTTCCTTGTTAGTATTATGCTTTTCCTTTTAGCATAGGAACAAAAACAAATGCTCCATGTTCCGTTATTTTTATATTTTCGCCAGTAATTTTTTCAATCAGGGTCATCGATTGTGATCTTTTACCACCCAGTGGAATTACCATTTTACCTCCTGGCTTTAGTTGCTCTAAAAGCTTTTGTGGTATATCAGGAGCAGCTGCAGTTATGAGTATTTTATCGAAGGGCGCATAGGAAGGCAGGCCTTCGAAACCATCGCCATAAAAAAAGTGAGGACGGTAACCGATTTCAGGAAGTAATCCCTGGGCACCCAAATTCAGTACTTTATGTCGTTCAATAGTAAAAACATTGGCTCCCAATTCGATAAGTACTGCGGCCTGGTATCCTGATCCCGTTCCGACCTCAAGTACTTTATCACCTTTTTGAACATCAAGCAATTCGGTTTGAAAAGCAACCGTATAGGGTTGCGAGATGGTTTGATTGGCAGCAATCGGGAAAGCCTGATCTTTATAGGCAAAGTGTACAAAACTGCTATCCATGAAAAAATGTCGGGGTACACGATTCAAAGCTTCAAGAACGGCCTCATTATGAATACCTTTACTTCTAATCTCTTCTACAAGTTTTTTACGTAATCCTTTGTGTAGAAATGAATCTTCCATTCATTAATTTTATCGAATGAACTAATCAAAACCCTCAATAAAGTAATCATTACTTTCTGCAATAAACAAGTAAATTATGCTGAAACTTATCAGCTTTACACGGCATTAATTAACAGGTTGATATCAATTGTTAAATCAGTTGTATGATTTTGCTGAATTCTATGCTGATATCAGTATTGCGAAAAACGGATTTAGTCAAATATACAAAAAAGAGTTACACATTATTATTATATTTGTCCCCACATTATGGATGAGGATCTCACCGCGGTATGAGTCGAAAGTTACAGCTAACTAAATATCTCATTGCAGACTTACTTGCAGCATCTGTTGCGTGGGGTTGTTTTTATGTTTACCGAAAGTTATTCATTGAGCCATTGAAATTTGGTCATTCAATACCTGTCGAATTCGGAACAAGGTTTTATCTGGGACTGGTTCTAATTCCTATTTTCTGGATTTTTCTTTACTATGCTTCAGGATATTACCGTGAAGTTTACCGGAAATCGAGACTTTCCGAACTATGGTATTCACTCCAGATTACTTTTATAGGGGTTCTTGTCTTATTTTTTGGATTACTCCTTGACGATGTAATTGTTAATTATTCTAATTATTACCGATCATTCATTTCCTTATACCTGTTTCAATTTACATTTACCTTTTTTCCGAGGTTAATTATTACTACCCGCACCACGCATAAAATTCACAGACGTCAGATCGGCTTTAATACATTATTAATCGGAGGTAATGAAAAGGCGCTTGAAGTATATGAAGAGATCGAACAGCAAAAACATGGAACTGGCAATATTTTCGTTGGTTTTATCAGCGTAAAAAATGGCAACGGTAATGAATATCCTCTGGCTGCAAAGATTAGACATCTTGGGTATGTTGATCAGGTAAAAGAGATAATTCAGGAACATAAGATAGAAGAAGTGATAATTGCGCTGGAATATACTGAGCATAGCAGTATTGAGCGCATATTAAATTTGTTGATCGACAGCAATGTAACCATAAAGACCATTCCGGGAATGTATGAAATCTTCACCGGTAAGGTTAAGATGTCTGCGATTTTTGGAACCCCGTTAGTAGAAGTATCGCATCATCTGATGCCTGCATGGCAGCAAAACCTGAAAAATTTTGTTGATATTATTCTATCTTTTATAGCATTGGTAATACTACTGCCATTAATTCTCATACTTATCATCGGTGTTATTCTATCATCCCGAGGTCCGATTTTTTACAAACAGGAGCGTATCGGGCGAAATGGAAAACCCTTTACAATCTATAAATTTCGTTCGATGTATGTTGGCGCCGAACAAAACGGACCGGAATTATCATCGAAGGAAGATTCAAGGGTAACAAAATTCGGCAGGTTTATGCGGAAATCGCGGCTCGATGAAATTCCAAATTTTTATAATGTTTTGCGAGGCGATATGTCACTTGTTGGTCCGAGACCGGAAAGACCCTATTTCATTGAAAAGATCGTGGAGAAAGCGCCACATTATATTCAGTTACTTAAAGTGAAGCCGGGAATTACTTCGTGGGGTCAGGTAAAATATGGTTATGCTGAAAATGTCGAACAGATGATTAAACGTATGAAATTTGATCTCTTATATGTCGAAAATATGTCGCTATACGTTGATATTAAAATTCTGATTTACACGTTATTGATCATTATTAAAGGGAAAGGTATCTGATTAATTCAGCTTAAATTCTTTTAAAACCGAGTATTCCGGTCCGTTCGAATGCAAAACACTCTTAATTAATTGAAACTTCATAACCGGATATTCTCCTTTGATATTCGTATTCTTTAACGCAATATATTCGATCAAGGGTAGTGCATTATCTATTTTTCTCACTCTGGCAAGGGTAAGGTGCGGATAGAATTCTTTTTCCACGTCTTTAAAACCTAAATCGGCAAGTGATTTTTCGATCGATGACTGCAATTCCCCGATTTCTTTCTGTTTTTTGAATCCAAACCATATAACGCGGGGTTGCCTTTTGGAACCAAAGAATCC
>CAYUAV010000255.1:0-6118 GCA_964442665.1 uncultured Bacteroidales bacterium | reverse complement strand
CCTTCATTTGAGGATTATAATGAATTTCTAAAGAAAATTTATTTTCCGGAATGAAATTTGATAAATTTCGTACTACAAGCGTTTTTCGCGAGAACATTAAGGCTTATAATGCCAGATGTGATATGATTATTAATCAGGGGGGCGCAAGGTCTGGAAAAACTATCGCTATTTTACAGGTTTTGTTTCTGATAGCAATTTCTTCTAAAATTCCACTTATCATATCAATAGTTTCACGGGCATTACCACATCTCAGATTGGGAGCTATGCGTGATTTTGACAATATATTAATAAGTTATGGCTATTCTCTTACCTGTAAAAATGATACCAAAAATTTTTATAAAATAGGAAATTCTATCGTTGAATTTTTTGGAGCTGATCAATTGGATAAAGTTCATGGCCCTTCCCGTGATATACTTTTTATAAACGAAGCTAACTTTGTTAAGTTTGAAGTATTTGATATGCTTAAAGTCAGAACTAACGGAACAATTTTTATAGATTTTAATCCTACAAGAAAATTTTGGGCGCACGATTTTATAGGATTGACAGATATAGTATTTTTGAAAAGTACTTATAAAGATAATGAATTGTTGCCTGATAAAATAAAAGAAAGAATAGAATCTAAAAAAGATAATCCTGCATGGTGGAGGGTATATGGAGAAGGTGAAATAGGTATAGCTGAAGGGGCTATTCTTACAAATTGGACATACGGAGATTTCCCTGTTATGAGTAATTATATTTTTGGTCTTGATTATGGGTTTTATCCCGATCCGGATGCTATGGTGAAATTTTCTATCGATCAGAATAATAAAAAGATTTTTTTGCATGAATGTATTTATGAAAATTATCAGGGGACCGAAGATTTAAGGGTTAAAATGTTTGATTATTGTACTAACAATGATATTATAATAGCTGAAAGTGCAGTTCCTCGTACAAATTATGATCTGAGAAGAACATTTAAAGGACTAAAACCTGTCTCTAAAACAAAAACTGTAGCTGAATGGCTTCGTGAAATGCAAAATTATCAACTTATTATAACAGAAAGCTCTTATAATCTGGAAATGGAACTTGCTAATTATGTTTGGGATGATAAACGTGCCGGAATTCCTATGGATGGATATAATCATTTAATTGATAGTTCGAGATATTGTTTAATGCACACAAATAAAAAAATCAGACGTAACTGGTGATAAAAAGATATTTTTATATTAAGACCTTTTTATCTGAAATAAAAATAGTTAATGTAAATCTTGTATAATAGAAAAATTAATTTATTTTTGTAGATAATAAGAGAGTTTAACCTCTTAATATCGATATATCTTAAATGGTATTATCTGTTGAGCAAATCGTCGAATTAATAGAGAATCCGGCGAACAAAGAACTTATAAAGAAGTCCAGAGAGTATTCTGATAAGTGTAATTTACACGTTAATGGAAAAGATATTGACAAATTTTTTGAACAAGTTAAAGGTTACGAGAACGAAGATCAAATCAATTTAAGGAAACAATATGCTAGATCAAATAAATACTTATTTGATGAGATGTTGCGCCCGTTGGATAAGGTTTTTGCTGCTCGCGGGGGAGCTAAATACTACAATATAGGTGGTTCAGATGATAGGGATGAAACTCGCTTCAAGGAAATTCTCAGCAATGTAAAAAATGGAATGTCATTGGAGAAATGGAACCAAAAAGTCTGGATGAAGAAAAGAATCACTGACCCAGGTGGGATTATGATGGTTGAAGTGTCCGAAAACGGGCGTTCCTGTTACCCGACTTATAAAAGTATCTATTCTATTTTAGACTACAAATTTAAAGGTATTAAAGTAGAATATGTGATTTTTGAACCGGAAGAATCCGAAGATACAAGAAGATATAGGGTTGTCGATGATGTTATGGATTATATATTTATTGAAAGTAAAAGCCCTGTTAATGACAACACAGAAAATAAAATAGTGCTTTCCGAAGAAGAATCTTTTAAACACGGATTTAATGGAGTTCCGGCAGTTATGATTTCAGATACCGAAGATGAGATTTATGGTTATAAAACTTCATTCATAGATAATGTTATCGAACTTGCCGAAGAAATTCTTATCGATAACTCTGTTAAGATACTTTTCAAATTCATAGAAGGTTTTCCGTCTTATTGGGAATTGGAACGATCCTGTCCACATTGTAAAGGCGAAGGAAAGGTTAATGGTGAAGATTGTCCTTCTTGTGGGGGTGATGGCATAAGACATAAAAAAGATGTCAGTGATAAGATTATCGTAACAATGGATGAAGCAGGGAAGGCTAGTGCTATACCACCAGCCGGATATGTGAGCGCAGATGTTGCAACCTGGGTACAGATGAATGCTGAATCTGAAATGATGGCTAAATTACTGCATAAAGCTATGTGGGGTACTATGGCATTGACTTCTGAGAAGATATACGAAAAAGCCACTGGAGTACTTAATGACATTCAACCTGTATATGACAGATTGACACCTATTTCAAATGAAGCTGAGAATATTGAAAAGTTTATGACTGACATTATAGGTAAATTTTATTTCAGGTTTACTTATAAAGGGAGTACGGTAATTTACGGAAAAAGATTTCAGATTGAATCGCCTGATCAGCTTTTAACTAAAATAACAGAAGCTAAAGGAGGCAATATACCATTCCAGACTGTTTCAAATATCTATATGGAATATTTGCAGACCATGTATTCCAATGATCCGTTTGAGATGGCAAGGCAAACTAAATTATTCAAGTTAGATAACTATCCGTTATATACAGCCAAAGAATTAAAAGCAATAGGTTTTACAGCACAGGATATTTATAGTAAAGTAGCATTTGACCAATGGGCTAATCTATTAACTATTGATGAGTTATTTTTTACTCCAATAGATAAACTTATATCAAAAAGAGATTTATTTATTAACGAAAAGATAGAAAAATATGAAGTTTTACAAAGAAGTAGCGAAGAGAGCATTATACCATAATGGGAAACCTTATGAAAAGGGTGCTACGGTACGTGAAAGAGTCCCTCTTTCGGAGACTAATTTACGTGAGCTGAAGCGAACTCCTGAACTCACGAATTGTGAGTATATACTTATCGAAGATTCAAAGAAAAAAGTTGAAAAGCCAACAGAATCAGATAAAAAAACTCCTGTAAAGAAGGAAAAAAAATGGGCTGATATGAATGGTGAGGAACGAAAAGCTTACAAAGAACAAAAAGCAAATGAAAAAAACTGATTTTTTTACCAAACTGTCGGAACTGACAAAGATTGATGTCGAGACCCTGACAAAAGCTATTGCCTCAGAAGAAGAGGAAGTGGAAGTGGAATTTCCTGAAATTCATGTATTTACTCAGGAAGAATTAAATGCCCGCGATCTAAATTCATCGCGCAAAGGAAATCATACGGCTATTGAAATGGCTGTAAAAGAAGCTCGTAATAAACTGAAAGAAGAATTTGGTGATGAGTTCGATTTTCAAGGTAAAACTATTGAAAACCTTGTAGAAACTGCAATAAAAGCTGGTGAAGCAAAGGCCGGTGTAAAACCTTCTGAACAACTTAAAGAAAAAGACGAAATAATCAAAAAACTTCAAAAATCTGTTTCTACGCTTGAAGAAGAAAAAGATGCTGTTTTACAAGATAAAGAAAAATTTCAGTTTAACTATAAAGTTGATAGTACCCTTATAAAGAAAGTACCCAACGTAGAAAATGCAACTTTTACCCCTGACGAGTACATTTCTCTATGGAAAAGAGATAAAGAAATAGTAACTGCCGATGGGGTGATAACCTATAAAATAAATGGCGAAATAGCCAGAGACCCTAAAACTCAAAACCCTATATCTATTGAAACTGATTTTGAAAACTTTTTAAATGAAAAAGGAGTGACACAAACAGACCGGAGAGGCAGAGGCGACGATGATAAAAAACCCCCTTCAAATACTGGTAGTATTGATGGGATAAAAACATCAGATGATTTTGACGAGTATTGTAATAAAAATAAAATAACTTCTATTGACGACAAGAAAGCTGTTGTCATGGACGTAATGAAGAAAAATCCCGAATTTGTTTACGGGCAATCCTGACAAGGATAAGAATGTGCCTGAACAGGCTTATTTTTAGTATTAACTTTAATTTATAAATAATGGCAGCAGGATTTACGACTTCGGCATTGTTAAACGCTTTGGCGAAATTAACAACGAAGTATCAAAAACCTGAGTTCAGACACGAGGCATATAACCTAATCCGCATGATGTTAAATCGTGGAACGGGAATGTTTGTAGGCACTGAACTCGACAGGCTTAAAAAATCAGACCAGCAAGTAGTGGATACTTTCGTATTTGCTAAAAGAGCTGCTGATTTAAAGACAGCAAGAGCGCACGACCACACCGTTGCAGCGTATGGTGATTCTCAACAGGTAACTCTAAGTTTTTCTATTAAAGGTTATGTTTACGGTTCGTCTTTGAAATTAGGAGATAATAACATTTACACAATGGCTGAAATGTTAGCTTCTGATCTTGAATCACAAACCATAGCAAATGATAATGTGATAGAAGCTCTTATAGCTACATATTTGGCTACTTACCCAACTCAGACCAATGGAGCATCTGGTTCATTCGCTGAATTTGGTGAATGGGACAGTACGAACTTTCATTGGCAAATACCGGCATCGAAGAAAGATTATATGTTTCAGTACATTCAGGAGATAATGGCTATCAATGATTATGATGGGCCTCTCGATCTTGTATGTGATAACGTTGCATGGGCTTTATCAAAACAAATTCGTGCAGAAGGTTCCGGTAATGCTACCAACTTAGGTTGGCAGATGGATGGACTTACTCTGGTAAAGACAAGACGTGTAGCTGATTCTGGTTATACTGCTACTGTATATGCTATTCCTTCAGGAACAGTAGGTATGGTTGACAGGGTTCCTTCTCTTAATAGGATGGGAGCTAATACAAAGACTTATGACTACGGGACTATGGCTGATCCACTTGGCACTCAACTGACTTATGCAAATCATTACTATGAAGTTGGTAAGTCAACGGCAGCAACAGGTGGGGCTACTCAGGACGTTGGACTGGAATATGAAAATTCTGTTGACGTAGCACTTGTTAAAGCACCGCTTTCAAGTTCTGGTAACGACAGCACTATTTTCAAATTCGTATTAGGAAACTAATTATGAAAAAACTATTTTTCTTTTTAGCGTTAATATCTATTGTAGCAATAGCAAGCGCACAGACAGTTTTGAAAAAAGCATGGACTTCTTCTAACGGATATGTAAGTGATACACTGACTAACACAGAAACGGCTTATTATACTTCTGGTATTTTGTTAGATAATGACAATATACTTGAAATAGGTCTTTTATGTACTAATATAAGCGGTACTACGGCGGGGACAGCTATCATACAAGGATCAATTGATGGTACTAACTGGATGACTGATCCTGTAGCTGACACTTTGACTTTAGTGGATGCTGCTTATCATATTTGGGTTATCGATCCAACTCCTTATGCAAAGTATAGGGTTTCGGTAATACAGACAGGTACGAGTACTACGAGTTATCCGTGTTTTTTCATGATAAAAAAATGATTAACTCTACCGACATATTAACGGCGTGGCAACGCATAGGATGGAGCGAATCCGCAGCAGGAACATTTACAAGTATACTTGATACGGATAATAAAACATCTTTATCGGGATTATATACTGATAAGCTACATGGACTCTGTACATTTAAAAATGTAAAAGAATCAATAGCTGACAAAGATATTTCTGATGCGAATATTAATCTACAATTGAAACAATGGCAGCAATCTTCTATCACAGAAGTTTTGAAAGATGTATTTCCGGTTAAAATTCTTGAGCAAGGAAAAACATGTTATCAAACACTTCTTAATATAACAGAAACTATTTCTGCCGGAACTTCATTTGTGGGTTATGAAGTAATTGTTCCTAAAGGTTTTGTTATGACTATTAAATATGTTGGAATATTTATTGACAAGGTTGCAACTTTTAATCTTTATGTTTTCAATGCCAATCAGCAATCCGCTTTGGTAAATGATAAAGAAATAGTATCGGTTGTAAATGCAGATAAATTAATCGCATGGAATTATTCATTATATG
>CAYUAV010000254.1:0-6119 GCA_964442665.1 uncultured Bacteroidales bacterium | reverse complement strand
TGATAACATTAATACCGTGTATCACGAAACACACGCCAGCATTTCTTCCGATGGGAGGACACTTTATTTTACCAGCAATCGTGAAGGAGGCTTTGGGGGCATGGATATTTATAAGTCCGAACTGGATTCGACCAATGACTGGGGGCCGGCAAAAAATTTAGGTGCGGTAATAAATACACCTTATAACGAAGAAACGCCTATTATCAATGTTGATAACGAAATTCTTTACTTCAGTTCGCAGGGACATTTGAATATGGGTGGTTATGATATTTTTTATGCTTTAAGAAAGGGCGAAAATGATTGGTACAGGCCTATTAATATGGGTGCTCCTGTTTGTACCACCGATGACGATTTATTCTATTATCCTTTAGAGGAAAATGTTTCGGGATTAATGTCGCGGCTTGATCATCCGTCAACCGGATACGATATCTATCAGTTTAACAGTATGGTATTCGCAAATTCGCCCCGATTTGGAGTTCTGGGCAAAGCTGATAACATCGATACCACAAATTATGGAGAATACAAGGTAGCTGTTGTTAATAAATCCAATTCGGATACCGTTCAATATTTACAGGTCGAACCTGGCGGAGAGTATGAAGCTCTCCTGCCGGCAGGTGATTTTAATTTTATCTTAATGAACCAAAATGGAGTACTGACCTCCACAGCCATATCCCTTAACGATGACAGCCCTGAAACAAGTTTACTGGCAACTGATGTTACCAGTGAGCAGAAACCGGTTATTTCCGGAGAAATTAAAGTTGATACGATCTGGATCAGGGATATTTTATACCCTTTCGATGACTATACACTCACTGACAAGTATAAGATATTTCTGGACAAGATTACCACTCTCATGGTAAATAATCCTTCTCTTTATTTAAAACTCGAAGGATATGCCGATGCTATAGGGCCGGCGGATTATAATCTTAAGTTATCGAAAAAAAGAGCGGAATCCGTGTTTAAATATCTGACTTCTTCAGAAATTGTTCCTGAAAGGATTGAAATTACAGGCTTTGGCGAAGAAAAGCCGGTTGCAATAAATTCAAATCCTGACGGATCCGATAATCCCGAGGGAAGGAAATATAACCGAAGGGTAGTGCTTATACCTGTTAATACAATCAAAGGCCTCGTTTTTATGCAAAAAACCGATGTTCCTGAAGAGCTAAGAGTAAACCGTTAGGGAGAACACTTATTTTCGGCTGATTGTAATACACATTTTTTTTTAGTAATTTAATGTGGTTAACCTGAGAATTCGGATCAGAAGGTTATTTCTCTATTTTGATAACGATCGACCTGTCTATTTTGTTGAAAGTCTTATCTGTTGAATTCAGGTTAATAACGTAAATTTGATAAAAAAGCTTTCCTGATGAAAAAGATAACACTTACTTTTTCCTTAATTATTGCAATATGTTTCAGTATTGCAGCACAGCGAAGTGAGAGTGAGATTGCTTTACGTGAGTATTTTGCCGACGCAGAGTTTTTTCTTACTCAGGAATATTATCTTGATGCACTGAACGATTTTCTCCAGCTATATAAAAGAGGCTTCGAGGATAATGCAAATATAAACTACCGCATAGGCATCTGTTATCTTAATATTCCGGGTCAGAAAGATAAATCGATCCCCTATTTTGAAAAAGCAAAGCAATCCATTTCGACCAGATACAAAGAAAGCAGTCTGAAAGAGAAAAATGCTCCTATTGATGTATACTTATATCTGGGGAATGCTTACCGGGTAAATGACCAGCTTGAAGACGCCATAGCTTCGTACAAAAAATATAAAGAATTATTACCGGAGGATGAAGTCAATCTGCAAAAATATACTGATCAGCAAATTGAAGCATGTAATATTGCCAACGATTTTATGAGCCATCCGGTCGACCTTGAGTTCGTAAATCTGGGTTCCACCATCAATTCAAGTAATGACGATTATAAGGCTGTTATATCGGGCGACGGAAATACACTACTTTACATGCATCGACTTCCATTTTACGACGCAGTTTACTACTCTATAAAAGTTAATGGTAAATGGTCAGCCCCGGAGAATATCACTCCCCAGCTCAGGTCCGACGGCGATCAATACGTAACATGTGTATCGTACGATGGGAAAACCCTGTTACTAACCAGGGAAAATGAATTCAACAGCGATATTTATATTAGCCGCTACACTGATAACCGGTGGAGTGTTTCACAGCCATTGGGACAGAATATTAACACAAAATACTGGGAATCGCATGCCAGCTTATCGAAAGACGGTAAGAAACTCTATTTTGCCAGTAACCGAAACGGCGGAGTGGGTGAAATGGATTTATATGTTTCCGATCTGACCCCGGAAGGCATATTCGGACCTGCCAGAAATCTTTCTGAAATTAATACTGAATTAAATGAAGATACACCGTTTATTACAGAGGACGGAAGGCACTTATATTTCAGTTCACAGGGCTATATAAATATGGGGGGCTATGATATTTTCGTTTCAGAACTGGGAAATGATAATAAATGGTCGGTCCCCGAAAATATGGGATATCCTATTAGTACAACCGATGACGATCTGTTTTATTATCCGATGAATAATAACAAGGAAGCGCTTTATTCACGAATCAGTGATTCGGGTTTTGGCGGTACCGATATTTATGAAATTATATATCCTCAAAAAGTTGAAGAGGAAATTACAGAACTACTGACAAATGAGGTAATACAGGCAGAAGATACAACAGGTACCGGGCTGATGAAAACTGAAGTTGTTGTTGAGGGAGAAGAAAAAACCCAGGTTGCAACATTAAAAGCTCATTACGATTCAAGTAGGACTGAGATAATCAAAAAAGAAACTCAACCGGCTGTTAAAGAGATAAAAACAATAGAAATTCAACCTGTACTTTTTGGTTTCGACAGGTCGTCACTCACTGAGCAGGCTGAAAAAGATCTGAATACTATAGTTAAATTGCTCGTCGCATATCCGGGTATACAACTCGAAATTGTCGGCTATACAGATCCTTTGGGTCCTGAGAGCTACAATCTGCTATTATCTAAAAAAAGAGCCCAGGCGGTGTATAATTACTTCGTCAATAAAGGAATAAAACCGGAACGTATGAAGATTACCGGTAAGGGAGAAACTGAATTTATTGCCATAAACACAAATGCTGATGGTTCCGACAATCCTGAAGGCAGAAAGTATAACCGAAGAGTCGAATTTGTATTTCTTGAAGTTGATAACAATATCATCATAATTAAACGAATCGATCCTGTTCCTCCTGATCTTCAAATAAGATAGGACCTTTTCCATTTGCTTCCCTGTGAGCAATTTAAGATGACCATTGCGGACATACCAGTAATATCAGTATCTTAATAACTTAGGGTTACGATCAACGCCTTTTTTCTTATTTTTGAAGATACTTAAGATTTGATCCATGAAAAATTTAATATTCTTCAGTACATTGCTCTTATGTGTTTCGTTTACAGCTGTTTCAGGTCAGACACATGACGAGTTAGTAGAGTATTTCGAGGAAGGACAATTTTTCTTTAATCGTAGCGATTACCAAGAGGCCGTCTATTTTTATTCGAAACTGGTTCAGGCCGATTCCCTGAATGCAAATTTTAATTTTAAGCTGGGCGAATCGTATCTGAATATACCCGGTAAGGAACAACTGGCTATTCCTTATTTCGAAATTGCCCTAAGGAATATCGTCCCTAAAAGGGTTTATCAAAAGCGATCATTTTATGAGAGAGCCGCTCCGCTTCATACCTATTTTTATCTGGGTAATGCATACCGTATGAACAACCAGCTTGATAAAGCTCTAGAGTGTTATATGAAATTCATCGATTCGCCTTTCTTCTATGGAAATTATAACCAGAATGTTGTCGATAAAGAAATAAAATCGTGTGAAAGGGCTAAGATCATTCAGGATGCACCCTTAGCTTTTGAAAAGGTGAATCTCGGCGATGCTGTTAATACGGTTTTCTCAGAAGAAAAACCTGTGATATCGGGCGATGGCAATACGCTCGTTTTTATAAGAAGATTAAAGTTTTACGACGCAACATTTGTATCACAGAAAATTAACGGCGAGTGGCAAACTGCCGAAAATATAAATCCTCGGATACTCTCCGATGGAGATTTTTATCCAACCGGTTTGTCCTACGATGGCACTAAATTATTGCTTATAAGGAAAGAAGGTGAAAGTTATGATATCTATTCATCGGAATATCAAAATGGAATTTGGTCGAAAGCAAAAAAGGTTGGAAATAAAGTGAATTCAATATTTAATGAAGTTCATGCAAGTTTTGGTGCCGATGACGAAACCCTGTACATTTCGAGCAATAAAAAAGGAGGAAGAGGGGGCTACGATATTTACATTTCAAAAAAGAATTCGAAAGGAGAGTGGGGCAGACCTAAAAATCTTGGGAAGCGTATAAATACTGAGTTTGATGAAAGAGATGCTTCATATTGCAACGATCATGCTCTGCTTTTTTTTAGCTCACAGGATCATTATACCATGGGAGGATACGATATTTTTTACAGCCGTAAATCGGGTAAAAAGTGGCAGATTCCTTTGAATATAGGTTATCCCATCAATGATACACACGATAATCTGTTTTATACACCGGCAAAAGAAAACTGCCGTGAAGGGTATTATTCAATGACCCTTGAGCAGGGAATGGGCGATGCGGATATTTATCTTATCAGGATTACATCCAAAAACACATTGAATTTTTCAGCTTCTGATGCGGAAAAATAATACAATATTGTCATTGATTCTTGGTATATCGGGATATTCAAAAAAATGTTGTATACTGATTCTCTGTGTCTTATTTTCTGTCGATTCGCATTCCCAGGCAACAGGCGATCCGCACGAAGATTTTTTGTATGGAGAATATTATCTTACTCAGGGTATGTTTCAGGAAGCGTTACCGTTTTATTTTTCGGTATGGAAAGAAAATCCGGATAACAGCAATATCAATTATCGTATAGGACAATGCTATATGAAAATTATCGGCGAGCAGCAAAAGGCATTGCCTTATCTGGAAAAAGCTGTTGCTGAAGTTGATGAGCATTACATTGAAGGAAAATATAAGAATACGGCTGCTCCCATTGAAAGCTGGCTATTATTAGGTGATGCATACCACCGCGAAAACAATCTTCTACAAGCTTCTTATGCGTACCATCAGTATAAAAATCTGGTCGAAAACTCGGATAAGCAAAAGTATGAGGTCGTAATGCAAAAAATAATGGGACTCGGTATTTCATCCGAATACCAACGCTTCGGGCAGGATATCAGAATGATTAACATGGGTGGAGTGATAAATTCCCGGTTCTCAGATTATAATCCTGTGCTTTCAGGTGATCAGAAAACCCTTATATATACGCAGTTCTGGGAAACTTTCGACCGGATTATGATAACCCGAAAAACAGATGACGGATGGACGATACCGGTTTCCTTAAATGATGAAATAGGGTCGATTTTTAATTGATATAGTTCAGACCTTTCGATAGATGGAACCGAACTTTACCTTGTTTGGCACGATGCATTAGACTATGATATTTATGTCACTTATTATGAGGACGGTAAATGGGCTAAAATTGCACCTGTTACAGGTAAAGTTAATTCACGTTACCGTGAATCGAGTGCAGGTATCAGTGCCGATGGCTTTTTCATGTATTTTTCAAGCGATCGGCCTGGAGGTGAAGGCGGATTCGATATTTACCGTGCCGAGAAAGTAGATAATGAATGGACTGATATAAAAAATTTAGGAAGCGTTATAAATACGGACAAAAATGAGGAAGCACCTTTTATAACTTATGATGGGACAGTTCTCTACTTTTCATCGAACGGACATGAAACCGTGGGGAATATGGATATACTGTATTCCGAAATAGATAGCACAGGCAACTGGTCGCCTCCTGTTAATTTAGGATTACCGGTAAACACAACCCATGATGACATTTTTTATGTGTATTTCCCCGATACAAAAACCGGCTATCTGTCGCGCGATATGGAAGAAGGATATGGAAAGAACGATCTGTACATGATCCGGGCAGGAGATGAAAATCAGCTCGGATCAAATGATTCATATTCAATCCCGTCAGCTACAAACATAAACAACGAACCGGTAAAAGGAAATGGAAA
>CAYUAV010000253.1:0-6125 GCA_964442665.1 uncultured Bacteroidales bacterium | reverse complement strand
TAACAGGTTTCTTTCGTTTTCCAGTGTGATATTTTGTTCGGAGAGTGATTCGGACTGCTTTTGGATCTCTTCCTGTCGTTCTTCGAGTAGTTTATTCTTTTCCTTAAGATCGGCAGCCTGTTTTTTCAGGGTTTCTTCAAATTCTTTCAAATCTGTAATATCCCGTCCGACACCCACAATACCGGCAACATTACCATCAGCATCAAAAAACGGGACTTTAGTGGTATAAAGGATTCGCTGTTTGCCTTCTTTATCAAGACCTAATTCTTCTTTATTTATTAATGGTTTTTTCGTCTTAATTACCTGCTGTTCGTCATCATAAAATTGTTGTGCCATTTTCTTAGGGTAAAAATCAAAATCAGTTTTACCCTCGAGATACTCATAACTGGGAGCTTTCATTACATCCAGAATCTGTTGGTTAGCTGCAATAAACCTGCTTTCTTTATCTTTGATATAGATGACATCAGGCAGGGTATCAAGAATAGTCCTAAGAAGGTTTCGCTCATTTTCCAATATCCTGTTCTGTGAGGTTAATTCGCTCGATTGTTGCTGTATTTCTTCCTGTCGTTCCTCAAGCAGGATGTTGACCTCTTTCAGACTATCGGCCTGTTCTTTCAGTTTAATCTCAGCTTCTTTAATAAGGGTTATATCACGGGCAATGCCAATAATACCTGCTATTTTACCATCAGGTCCCCGGAACGGGACTTTAGAGGTCAGCAAATGGATAAAATTACCGTTGCCGTCCATTCCCGGTTCTTCTTTATGAAGAATGGGATTTCCCGTTGATAACACTTCCCGGTCATCTTTGAGAAAATTTGATGCAAATTCAGCAGGAAAGAAATCATTATCAGTCTTACCGATTATCTCGTCCAGATCGTCGGTTTTAAATACCTTCATCATTCTTTTATTTACCGTAATAAAACGGCAATCGGAGTCTTTAAGATAAATATAGTCAGGGATATTATCAATTAAGGTTCTGAGTAAATTTCTTTCTTCTTCAAGTATTCTGTTCTGAGTTCCAAGTTCTTCCGATTGCTGATTCACTTCCTCCTGCCGTTCTTCAAGCAACACATTTATTTCCTGCAGGCTCTGGGTTTGTTCTTTTAACTTTTCCTCTGCTTCCTTCTGACTGGTAATATCTCTTCCAATCCCCACCAAACCAATAATTTTACCCTCACTATCCCGGAAAGGAACTTTTGTGGTCGATTTAACACGAATGTTCCCATCAGCATCAAATCCTATTTCCTCCTTATTAATAACAGATTTACCCGTTTCGATTACATGCTTATCGTCTTTATAAAATATCTCTGCTATGTCTTTAGGATAAAAATCAAAATCAGTTTTTCCTAACAAATTCTCGTGTGTTTTGGCTTTGGTTACCATAATTTGTTGAGGATTACCATCGAGAAACCTGCATTCAGTATCTTTTATATATATAGTATCGGGCATGTTATCCATCAATGCTCTGAAAAGAGTTCGTTCTTTTTCCAGTATTTTATTTTTTTCTTCAAGTTGTGAGGAAGCCATTTCCTGCTCGGTTATATCGGAACAGGTTCCGAATAAACCTATGATTTTCCCTTTTTTATTTTTTATGGGTACTTTATTAACAAGTGTAACTACTCTCTCATTATCCTTTGTGCTTTCTTCTTTTCTCTTAACGAATGGTACTTTACCACTAAGTAACTTCTTATCCTCCTCCATGTATTTTTCTACTTCCTCTTTTTTAAACAGATCAGCATCGGTTTTACCAATAAGACTTTCGGAATTATCTGCTTTAAGAAATTTGACAAATTTCTGATTCGTAAAAATGTAACGGCTCGAACTATCTTTTATATAAACACAATCAGGTATATTATTTATCAGGATGTTAAGTTGATCGCTTTCATCCAGAATACTATCTGCAGTTGAATATAGTACTTTATACCTCCTCCTGCGTAAAACCTTGTATGAATATACAACAACTATTGAAGCAGATACTCCTGCAATAAATGAGATCAAACCGGGGAGAATGGCTCCAAATCCAATAAAAACAGTATTCAATGCGATAATTGTACAGATCATTTTGAGTATGGCTGAAACGTCAATAGTGAAAAATCAGAACAAACAATTCTACGAAAATTACAAAATATGGTTCATAAAAAGGATTAAATGTACTGTCTTGTTAATAAATTACCAAAATACATGAATTCTTTTCTTATGAAATTGAGAAATAGTCCTTTTTATGTTATTCCTGCCGGAGGAGCATTGTTAACAATATTTATCTGGGAAAGTAATGAAAAACCCCTATGCGTGGCATAGGGGTACTTGTTGGGTTTATTCCATCCTCAGGGTTATTAAGATCCACTCAGGATAGTAAATAATTCTGAAAGCATACACTAACCCTTACAGATTTCTTTCTTGATGAAAAGGATGATGAAAAGGTTGCGTTCATATTAAAAATTTTCGATAATTAACATTTCTTTTACAAAGTATACATTTGTATCATAGACTTTACTGTTTTATTTTTATTTTAAACAGGAAAATCGAATGAAAGTAGTAGTTGACGACAAAATTCCTTTTATTAAAGGCGAATTAGAACCATACGCTGATGTTATTTATATGGAAGGTAACTCAATACGAAAAGAAAATCTGATTCATGCCGATGCACTGATAATCCGTACCCGAACAAAATGTAATGCAGCTTTGCTGGAAGGCACAAAAGTTAAGTTTATTGCAAGTGCCACAATTGGCTACGACCATATCGATACGGAATATTGCTACCGCAATGGAATAAAATGGACCAATGCTCCCGGGTGTAACTCAGGCTCAGTAATGCAATATATTGCATCAGTTATTTTATATTACGCATTACAAAAAAATATTATTCTGAAGAATCGTGTTTTGGGAGTTGTTGGAGTTGGAAATGTGGGAAGAAAAATTGTTAAGCTTGCTGAAATACTTGCCATACAAGTAGTGTTAAACGATCCGCCCAGAGCCAGAGAAGAAGGGATTTGCGGATATGTATCACTGGATGGAATAATGCGAGAGGCTGATATTATTACTCTTCATGTACCGCTTAACTTGGAAGGAGATGATAAAACCTATCATCTAGCAGATCAGCGTTTTTTCGAAAAAATAAATAAGGGATTGCTGTTTATAAATACAAGTCGTGGAGAGGTAGTCGACACTATTGCGCTCAAACAGGCATTGACCAATGAAACTGTATCAGATGCTGTATTGGACGTTTGGGAACATGAACCTGATATCGATACGGATTTACTTAAGAATATTTTTATTGGAACACCTCATATTGCAGGATATTCAGCAGACGGGAAAGCTAATGGTACAAAAATGGTAGTCAGACAATTCAGTAGTTTTTATAATTTAGGATTGGATGATTGGGAGCCCGATGAAATTCCACCGGCGGAAAATCCTGTTATTGCTTGTAATGGCCAGGGAAAAACATTTCAGGAAATTGCGACAGATGTCGTATTAAAAACTTACCCGATAATTTTTGAGAGTAAATGGTTAGAAAACGATCCGAAGGAATTTGAATCATACAGAAATAACTACCCGTTGCGCCGTGAATTTTCGGCTTATACAATACAAGCTGAAAATATAAAGGAGAGTGATATAAAAAAACTCAGGTTATTGGGTTTTAAAGTGGAATTGTAACTACGATTGAGTTTCGCTTTTTTCAGCAAGTTTCTTGGCTTTTTTTGCAAGTCCATGTCCTGCTTCTTCATCAAGCTTTATGCGTGCCCGAATATAGTGGGCTTTATACCGGATATAATGAGCCCCATTTTCAAATTCCCAGTAAACATTACGGGCTTTATATATCTTTCCTACACAGGCTTCATAAATCAGCGTATAGGAGATATTGGTGCATTCTTCGGCTTCAAGTATTGAATTGAACCGAATACTTCGATTGGAAAAATGACCGATAACCGGGATATTAAAACGCCGTTGTTTGCGCTTGTTATTAGTATTGTAGTTCATATTCCATTTTTTTTCTGAAACGAGAATTACTGAACTATGTTTCATTAAAGTTAGAAAAAATCAGAATGGGTTGAATAATTGGTTATTAACTGTTCTTTTGATATGACAAACAAAAATTATTACTGACTGTTAGTGTAGTATTTACCGAAATATAAATGCTGATTTTTTGGAAAAAATCAAATCACAATTAAATACCTCAGCTGATGCTTTTAGGGAGCGAAAAGCAAGGTTCGAAATCCTGCTAAATGATTTTGAAAATAAAATGCATGGCATTATTGATCGTGATAATCATGAAGCGGTGAAACGTCACAAAGAAAGAGGCAGGTTGCTTGCCAGGGAGCGAATCGATCTGCTTGTCGATCCGAATTCACCTTTTCTTGAATTATCAACTTTTGCAGCCAGTGGTCAATATAATGATAATTTTCCTTCAGCCGGAATAATTACCGGAATAGGATATATTCATGGAAAGGAAGTAATAATAATAGCAAACGATGCCACTGTAAAGGGTGGGACTTACATTGCCGAGACAATCAGGAAACACATCCGTGCACAGGAAATTGCCATGCAAAACGGATTACCCTGCATATACCTTGTAGATTCGGGCGGAATTTTCCTCCCTGAACAAGCCAGTGTTTTTCCTGATCGTGACGATTTTGGACGAATATTTTCAAACCAGGCAAGGCTTTCGGCCGAAAATATTCCCCAGATTTCAATTGTTCTGGGATCGTGTACGGCAGGAGGAGCATATATACCGGCTATGAGTGATGAAACTATCATTGAAAAGGGTCAGGGCACTATTTTTCTTGGCGGTCCCCCCCTGGTAAAAGCTGCAACAGGGGAAGTAGTCACTGCCGAAGAATTGGGCGGTGGCATTGTTCATACCTCACAATCGGGTGTTGCCGACCATTTGGCCCAAACTGAGCAACAGGCTTTTAAGATTTGCAGAGATATCGTCAGGCTGCTTCCAAAACCGCAACGACAAATTTTGGATACTATGCCTTCCAGGGATCCCGCTTATCCTGCCGAAGAACTTTTTGGCATCCTGCCTGCATCGACACGCGAAATGGTCGATGCTTACGAGGTTATTGCACGTATTACCGACAGAAGTGAATTTCATGATTTTAAGAAGAATTATGGAAAGACGCTTGTTACCGGATTTGCATATATAATGGGATTTCCCGTAGGAATAATTGCAAATAATGGAATTTTGTACAGTGAATCGGCTTTAAAAGCCACTCATTTTATCGAATTATGCAATTTCAGGAAGATTCCGTTATTGTTTCTTCAAAACATTACGGGTTTTATGGTTGGGAAAAAATATGAAAACGAAGGTATTGCCCGTGACGGATCGAAAATGGTTCATGCAGTTGCCACGTCCAATGTACCGAAATTCACATTTATAATCGGTGGTTCATACGGTGCAGGAAATTATGCCATGGCAGGACGATCCTTTGATCCGAACCTGTTATTTATGTATCCGAATGCCAGGATAGCTGTTATGGGTGGAGAGCAGGCAGCAAGTGTTTTATCAACGATCAAAAAGGAACAATTAGAACAGAAAGGGAAAATATTACAAGAGCCTGAACTGGGAGAATTAAAAAAGCCCATACTCGAAAAATATGATCATGAGAGCTCTGCATACTACAGTTCATCGCGTATCTGGGACGACGGGATTATCAATCCAAAAGACACCAGGCAAGTACTTGCCATGAGCATTTCTGCTTCCTTAAACAGAACATTTAGTGAACCTAAACCGGGAATATTCCGGATGTAAAAATAAAATGAAAAATACGGATCAATATATTCACCTTGAGAAGTACGGAGATACAGCAGTAATCTGGCTCAGCAGACCAGAAAAAGGCAATGCATTTAATATTCAGATGATCAGGGAATTGATGAATGCCCTGGCAAGTCTGGATGAGCGGTCTGATATACGTTTTGTAATATTTCAATCGAAAGGCAGGCATTTTTGTCTTGGTGCCGATCTGAACTGGATGAATGAAGCTTCAAAACTTTCAAAAGATAAAAATGTGGAAGAAACGACTGAACTGGCTACCCTCTTCGAAACCATCTATCGTTCCGTGCTCATCTGTATAGCAAGGGTTGAAGGCGCTTGTTACGGAGGAGGAATAGGATTAACATCGGCC
>CAYUAV010000252.1:0-6125 GCA_964442665.1 uncultured Bacteroidales bacterium | reverse complement strand
AGCCGATGCCGAAGCTGCCGCCATATATGCCTCAGCTTACGACCGTTCGGCGGCCAGCAGGGAACTCTATGCTTTTGTGAAATCGATGGAGACTTTTGAAAGAACATTTGATGATCAGACTTCCATTATTCTTTCAACCGATAGCGAATTATACAAATACCTGAAAAGCATGAAGTAAGTTAATCCTTTTATATGAAAATTACACTGAGACTGCTCCGACAGTCTCTTTTTTTTATTTTGATCTCAGATTGAATGCAATATGGTCCGGAATTCAATCCCCGATACTTAAAATCAACAGCTAAAGAATCCAGACTTAATGATCAGTAATCAAAGCCAGGTGTCCCAAGGAGATTCAAAGTAAAGAGTACCTGTCACTTTATTATTAGTATGAAATATTTTATAAGCATTACCAGTGATATAGCATACTATAAAAAGATTGGTTTCAGGTGCCTCTCCAAAAGATTATACCTGACTTGTTCTTCTATGACCTGTCTGTATTCGTCAAGTGCCAATGTAAACTCTTCACCCATCTCAACCGCTACTTTATACCCTACATGAATTAATTGTCTGAAATCAGGATTATAGGTTTTACAACTCTGATCGTGCATAAGAGCATTCACAAACTGTTCGCTATCCCATAAACTGACTTTATTAGTAGCAGGAAGATTGTCCTGTTTAATTTTCAGGACAGTTACGTACGGAGCAACTAATTCATCAAATCGTTCCAATGATCGTGTGTAGATCTTTTTTGCTATTTCAAGTCCCTTTCCTCCTGCCTCTGCCAATCCAATAACTTCTTCCAGCCAGGTGGTTCCTGCCGTTTTTACATGTATACCCGCATCGTATTCCCGAACAGCAGTTTTTATAGCCTGATATATTGAAAATTTATCACTCCCGCTGTGTACGCTGAGTTTGAGACTTCGAGGCAATCCAAGCTCTTCAATTACATATTTGGCTACAGCCACATCCTGTTCAAATTCTCTGGCAAATTGTACGACATCGCCTATATAATCGATCCCTTTTGCAAACAAGCCCGTGAATTTTGGAGCAATTGTCTGGAGTTCAACTCCAAGGTGCTTCAGTTCAGCCAGAATAAAGAACAGATCGATCGGCGATTGTGCATGTTCGGTTTCGTCCATGGAGACTTCGGCAACAAAATTTTCCTTACCCTTCTTTTCAGCAATATGATTGTATATTGTCGCCACTTTGTGAATGGCCATCAGGTAAGTATCGGCTGTTTGTGACAGAAATTCCTTGGAAATTTCGAATTTTCGTTCTATTCCCGGTATTTCCAGTTTACCTAAGTATTTGCTCTGCCGCTTAATAAATTCTTTCTTATTTCCCTGATCAGCCGGCTGGGAAAGAAAATGTGCCACATCGATAGTAAAGAAATTACTGTATTCTATAAACTCGTCCACAGTTTCCATGCCAATGTGATCGGCATCAACAAAAAAACTTTTCGACCATCCGGCTTTTGCGACGGCATTTTTTGCTTCACGTAAAACGCCTGCCTGGGTTGTTTTCACAATTTTATGTTCACGGTATGATTTATTCCAGACAGGTATCACTTCAATACCGAGATCGTTCATTTGCCTAATGGCTTTCAATTGCGCATCGCCTTCTTTCGAAAACCTGTCGCCGATGCCAAAGGAATATTTTTCAATTTTCATTGGTACATATTTTAATAGGTAACTATTAGATTGTTTATTTCTGAATGATTGCTTGAATAATGAGGTAAACCAGAGAATTATCAATATATCGGGGGAAATTTTTAAAAAAAGTGACCTCTGCAAAATTAATCTACAACTCAGTATTAGGTTATCTAACGATCGTATTCCTAATAGGTTGAAAATATTACTAAACCTTTATAAGGATAAAATAAACCCCATTCTGCAAAGGTCACTAGATTATATAATTGTTTACGTTTGTCCGAAACCAAAATAATTCCTGGCGTTGTAATAGCTGATGTTTTCTACCATTTTACCCAATAATACCCGATCATTGGGTATTTCTCCGCGCTCGACATCATTGCCTAGCAAGTTACAAAGAATTCTTCTAAAATACTCATGTCTTGGGTAAGAAAGTAAACTTCTTGAATCGGTTAACATACCCACAAACCTGCTAAGCAGCCCCAGTGTGGAAAGTGCGTTTATCTGTCTTTCCATACCGTCTTTCTGATCGAGAAACCACCAGCCCGAACCAAACTGAATTTTACCCGGCTCTTTCCCGTCCATAAAGTTGCCCAGCATGGTAGCCACGATCTCATTGTCGGCCGGATTTAAATTATAAATTATTGTTTTGGCCAGTTTATTCTCTTCATCCAACCGGTCAAAAAATCTCGACATCGGCGTTGCAACAGGGTAATCGCCAATTGAATCGAAGCCGGTGTCAGGACCAATTTCTTTCAGCATGCGGGTATTGTTATTCCGCATGGCTCCCACATGATATTGCTGTGTCCAACCCTTTTCATGATCCATTACCGCCAGCTCAAACAACATTGCCGATCTGAATTTTACGGCATCAGTTCCGGTAATATCTTTCCCACTTCTGACACGATTAAAAATCGATTCAATATCATGTTGCGTGTATGATTCTGCAAGAAAATTCTCCAATCCTCTGTCGGATAATCTGCAACCGGCTTCGTGAAAATATGTCTGACGAATCCGGAGTGCTTCCAATAATTTGGTAAATGATGAAATATCGATTTGAGTGAGGTCCGAAAGCTTGTTCAAATACTCATTATAAGTCTTTGCGTTCTCAACAGCCATTGATTTATCGGGACGCCATGTGGGCAAAACTTTTATTTCAAAACCCTCTGCTTTTATTTTTTTATGGTACTTCAGATCATCAGCCGGATCGTCAGTGGTGCAAACCACCTCGATCTTCATCATCTTCATCAGTCCCCTGACACTGAATTCTTTTGTCTGTAAAAGAGCAGACGCTTTATCATATACTTTTTTAGCAGTCGAAGGATTTAAAATATCTTCAATGCCAAAATACCTGCGAAGTTCCAGATGAGTCCAATGATATAACGGATTGCGAATCGTATATGGAACCGTCCCGGCCCACTTTTCGAATTTTTCATAATCACCCGCATCTCCGGTGATAAATTCCTCATCGATGCCGTTTGAACGCAGGGCCCTCCATTTATAATGATCGCCGTATAACCATGCCTGGGTCAGATTTTCAAACCGAATGTCATCGCCAATCTGCTGAGGGATCAGGTGACAATGATAGTCGATGATGGGCATTTTTTTGGCATGCTCATGATACAGAAATTCTGCCGTTTTGGTTTGAAGCAGAAAATTATCATCCATAAATTTTTTCATACAAATTAATGTTTTGAGTTTTGAGTTTTGAGTTTTGAGTTTAAAGTTCAAAGTTTATGAATATTCATCGTGAAAAAATAATACTTTGAACTTGGAACACAGAACTATGTTATTTCATTCTCACCTTTTACATAGCCAAAATTGGCAAGTATTCCTCCATCGACAAATAAAATATGACCATTGACAAAGTTACTTGCTTTGGAAGCAAGGAAAAGTGCAGCATGTCCAATATCCTCAGGCTCACCCCACCTGCCTGCAGGAGTGCGAGTCATTACCAGATCGTTAAAGGGATGATTGCCTTCGCGAATTGGTGCTGTTTGAGCTGTGGCAATATAACCGGGACCAATTCCATTGACCTGGATATTATATTTTGCCCATTCACAACACATATTAGCTGTGAGTAATTTCAATCCTCCCTTTGCCGAAGCATATGCTGATACGGTATTTCGTCCATATACACTCATCATAGAACACATATTAATAATCTTACCACTTCGTCTTTTAATCATCCCGGGAACTACACGTTTAGCAACAATTAAGGGAGCAACAAGGTCGATATCAATTACCTGTTTGAAATCGTCGATCGGCATATCCAGAATTGAAATACGTTTAATTATGCCTGCATTGTTCACAAGAATATCAATAGGGCCAATATTTTTCTCTATTTCTGAAATACCTTTATCCACAGCCTTTTCATCGGTTACATCAAATTTTAGAGTAAAAACATCGATACCTGCTTTCTGATATTCCTTTTTACAGGAGGCCAGTTTTTCATCCGACAGATCGTTTACCGCAATTCTGGCGCCTGCTTTTCCCAGAGTTATAGCAATTGCCATTCCGATACCATGAGTACCACCGGTTATGAGGGCCACTTTTCCCGTAAGATCGAATAATTTGTTAATCATGGTTTTATCCTATTTTAATGTTAGCCAAAACTAGCGCAGACCATTTGGTTGTACCGTATCCATATCGCCATAATCGAGATTTTCGCCACCCATGCCCCAAATAAAGATGTATTTTCCGGTTCCGGCACCAGCATGGATCGACCAGGTTGGAGAAATAACAGCCTCTTCATTCTGCACCCAGATATGCCTTGTTTCCTTTGGTTCACCCATAAAATGGCAGACAGCCTGATTTTCTGCAACATCGAAATAAAAATAAGCCTCCATTCGTCTACCATGAGTATGAGGCGGCATCGTATTCCATACACTTCCTTCCTTAAGTTCGGTCATGCCCATCTGCAGCTGGCAGGTTTCCACTATACTGTTTACCAGAAGCTTATTTATTTTCCGTGCGTTGGAAGAACTTAATGTGCCAAGCTCAACCGATTCGGCTTCGTTCAAAGTAACTTTCTTTGCCGGATAAGCTTTATGAGCCGGCGCAGAATTGAAATATAATTTGGCCGGATCTTTTTTATTGGCTGAAGAAAATGCCACATCTTTTGTCCCCTGACCAATATATAAAGCCTCCTTATGCCGGATTTCATATTTTGTGCCATCAACGGAAACTAAAGCTGTGCTACCGATATTTATTATGCCAAGTTCTCTGCGATTCAGAAAATGTGAAGCTTTTAATGGATCGATTGATTCCAGTTTCAATTCCCTGTTCACCGGAAATATTCCTCCCACAATAAACCTGTCGTAATCGGTATACACAAGATTTATCATGTCGGATTCAAACAGATTCTGTACCAGGAATTCCTCGCGTAACCGATTTGTATCATACATTTTCGCATCGGCAGGATGCGAGGCGTAACGAATTTGATATTTTATGTGCATAACATTAATACTTTAAGGCATTCATTCCTACTTATTAAAAATTGATAGCTATAGTATATAATCTATAACTGTTTTTCATCAGAGTGTTAGATATTTACACGTTTCATTTTTGGAACGAGAAAATGCATGATTATCCATGCCAAAACATAGGCAACTCCACAATAGACGAACAATACACCATAGCCAACTTCAATTTTTTTAAGAGCTGCAAAATGTTTTAAAAGAAGGCCGGCAGATTGAGCTACCAATATTCCCCCAACTGCACCGGCCATACCCCCTATTCCTGTAACAGAAGCCACTGCTTTTTTAGGGAACATATCGGAAACTGTGGTAAAAATATTTGCCGACCACGCCTGGTGAGCTGCACATGCAACACCTATAACAAGCACAGCGAACCAAGTGTTAAACTGGCCCAACCAGCTGGCCAACAGCACTGAAAGTGGAAACAATGCATAGATAAACATGGATAACTTTCGGGCCCTGTAAGCTGCCATTCCGCCATTTATGAATTTTTTGGGTAACCAGCCTCCGTAAACAGATCCAATAGTTGAAATTGTATAAACAACAGCTACGGCCAAAGGCCAGCTGATTATTCCCGGAATAGCAGTATGTTCACCATTATAAGTCGGATTTAAAACCAAAAAATTCTGGATTTTTCTCATATTTTCACCATTCAGAAAAGCCGGCAACCAGAATAAGTAAAACCACCAGACCGGATCGGTAAGAAATTTTCCGAAAAAAAACGACCAGGTTTGACGATAGATTAAAAGTTTTGACCAGGGTACTTTTTCATCCTTCCCCTTCTCGTCAACTTTCTCATCCATATCACTATGGATATAATCGTATTCAGCCTGAGATAATATACCTGCCTTAAGTTTTTCTTTCGGTGACGCATAGGTGCGAAACCAAAAAAATAGCCAGATCAGACCTATAACTCCAACTAAAACAAAAGCCCACTGCCAGCCCCAATGCTCAGCCATCCATGGGACAAATAACGGGGTAACAATGGCTCCAATAT
>CAYUAV010000251.1:0-6155 GCA_964442665.1 uncultured Bacteroidales bacterium | reverse complement strand
ACGTGCTCTTGGTCCTGGTGGATTTGGTCTCTGGAATTTTGCACAAGCCTGGTTGACGTACCTGTTCCGTGGCGGTGAAATGGGATTTGAAGTAATTGGAGTTAGAGAAATAGGTCGTAATCCTAATAGTACTTCACACTTAATTACCGTAGTTGTCATTTCACGATGTATCCTTTTAATTGTCCTTGCTATTTTTATTTTTTCTGTGATCTTTTTTGGGCTGATTCCAGCTGATATTGTTTCTCTCGTGTTGATATTTTCTCTTTCAATATTTCCCATGGCTTTTCTCCTTGAATGGGTTTTTGAAGGCCATCAGAGTTTACTGAATGTGAGTATAGCAAGAATCACAAAAGGAGCGTTGTTTTTTTTACTAGTTATTTTATTTGTCAAATCTAATTATGAGATAGGCCTCTCAGCCTTTTTTTATGTTGTAAGTGTTACATTGCCGATATTATATATCGGTTTCTTAGCAATCCGTCGTTTTGGCGTTACTAATATTCGCAATGTATTTTCTTTATTTCCACGCATTTGGAAATCTGCATTGCCAGTTGGTTTTGCAACACTTCTTTCACAATACAGCCTTTTTCTCGGAACCATGGTCATCGGATATACTTTGGAACGTGATCAGTTAGGTTACTTTACAGCTTCGCATCGTATTGTAATCTTTTTATGGGCGTATGTCATCGCAAATTTGCAAAGAGTTGTTCTACCAGCGTTGTCAAACCTTTTTCAGACTTCTATTGTCTCTTTTCGATCGTTTGTTGAGAAGTTTCTTCGGTATGCGACCTTCTTCAGTTTTATAATTGGACTAATAGTAGTTTCTTTATCAAAAACAATAATTCACGTGCTCTATTCAGATCAATATTATCCATCAATACATATATTACAAATTTTGGTTATGGCATTTGTGATGGCAAGTATTCGGGCAATATTGGAGATAGCTTTATTAGCTTCAGATAAGCAGCAGGTATATTTTCTCGGTATGATATTTTTAGCTGTCATGTATTCAATATTTACTCCATGGCTGGTATTTTTATATGGTATTGATGGAGCTGCGTATGCGGCTTTAATTGCAGAGTCTTCTTATTTGATTGCTCTTATTGTGCTGTGGACACGCGAATGTGATTCCAAAGTGTGGATTGTAATAACAAAATCATGTATCGCCGTCATCCTTGCTATCGTTTCATTGTTTACTTTTCCTTTAAGTCTTATATATAGAGTACTACTTGCATATTTTATTTATGCCGCTATACTAACCGTAACCAGGACAATAGAAAAATCAGATTTGACTGTAATAATGGCATTGCTCAAAAGTCTTATTAAAAGAAAGTAAGGTTTTATATTAGTTTGTTTATTTTATCAGATGTGATTTAAGGCGGCAGGAGTTAGAGAATGAGAATAGGAATTAATCTGTTATATTTATTGCCGGGAATTGTTGGTGGAACAGAGACCTATGCTGCTGGTTTATTGCAGGGATTGGCTGAAATAAATAAGCAAGATGAATTCATCATTTATACGAATAGGGAAAGTGAAAATTGGCCTATTCCGGAAGAATCGAACTTTACTCGTGTTGTCTGTCCAGTGTGGGCTAAAAAACGAAATCGGCGTTATTTATTTGAACAGTTACATTTACCCAAATTACTTATTCGTCATAGAATCGACTTGGTGCATTCATTAGGATATGTAATACCGTTAAGATCATCATGTCGGTCGGTTGTGTCTATTCTTGATATTGTCTATAATTATCCAGGAGCGTATTCTTTTCTGAAAAGACAAATATTGAGGATATTAATCTTGGCTTCGGCGCGGAGAGCTGATCATATTCTGACAATTTCGGAAAATAGTCGTAAACAAATTATTTCACAATTTCATGTTCAGCCTGAAAAAGTAACGGTTTCCTTGCTTGCGCATAAAAAACGGGAAAATGATAGTGAACAAAAATGGATCGAACTAAAATCCAGACTAGGAATAACAAAAGATTATATAATGGCTTTTAGTAGTTTTAGTCCTTCAAAAAATATTCCCATGTTGCTTAAAACGTTTGCCCGGTTGCAGAAGGAACTGAATAAAAAAATCAATCTGGTTTTAGTAGGTCATAAACCCGGCAGAGGAATATCGCTGAATGATTTAACGATTGCCCTTAATTTGCAGGAATCCGTTGTTTTTACAGGTTACTTATCCGATAATGATTTATCGTTAGTTCTAAACCATGCTACAGTATTCGTTTTTCCGTCGTTATATGAAGGATTTGGCCTTCCAGTTCTCGAAGCTATGTCAAGTGGAATACCAACAGTGTGTTCAAACGTAGCTTCATTGCCCGAAGTGGCAGGTGATGCGGCATTATTTTTTAATCCGATTTCACTTGACGAAATAACAAATGCTCTTAAGTCTTTGATGACAAATTCAAATTTGCGAAATGAATTAATTATTAAAGGCTATAAAAATGTGAAACGTTTTTCATGGGCCGATACAGCAGCAATAACTATGGGAATATATAAAAGACTTATTTCAAAATAAATAGTGTAATCAATGAACGCAATAAGAAAAGTGCTTGTAACCGGTAGTTCTGGATTAATTGGTCGATGGGTTATAAACCAACTGGAAAAAGATGGATATCAGGTGGTCGGCCTAGATAAGGTCCCACCGGCATTCCCGACTAATAATGAGAATATAGTTTGCAACATACTCAATAAAACAACCTTAATATCAGAGATAAAACAAATTTCTCCTGACGCATTGATTCATTTAGCGGCTCGAACTGATTTGGAGGAAACCAAGGACATTAATGGTTATGCTGCCAATATAGACGGAGTGCAAAATGTTATCGAAGCTGTAAAACAAACCTCCACCATCCGGCGGGTTGTCTATACTTCCTCGCAATTGGTGTGTCGAGTTGGATATATACCGAAATCAAACACCGAGTATTGTCCAAATACACTCTACGGTGAGAGCAAGGTGCTGACAGAAAAGATCGTCCGGCAGGAAAATGGCGGAGGTGTTGAATGGTGCCTGACCAGACCGACGACGGTATGGGGACCGTATATGAATCCTCATTATAAAAAAATGCTGCGACTCATTAGAAAAGGATTATATTTTCATTGTGGCAAAGGAAAATTGTTTAAGTCGTATTCATATGCTGGCAATATAGCTTATCAGTATATGCGGTTGATTACAGCTAACGCCGACATGATACACGGCAAGACTTTTTATCTTGCAGATTACGAACCTTTATCGTTAAGAGATTATACTGACGGTCTTGCACGTGAAATGGGCGTATCCAAAATACCGATTATGCCGATTATATTAGCTCAGTTACTAGCTTTCGCCGGGGATATGCTTAACAGCTGCGGGATAAAAAGTTTTCCATTTAACTCGTTTAGATTAAATAACATACTTACGGAATATGTGATTGATCTGACAAGTACTAAATCTGTCTGCGGTGATGTACCATATACAAAAGAACAGGGAATTAAGGAAACAGTAAGATGGTTTTTGTCGATAGATAAAAAAAAGAATTAGGTTTCAGACAAAAAGTGGAATTTGTCAATGTTGCTAACGATTGCAGTATTATAGAGAGATAAATTGATTTTTCTGAAAATAATAATAAACAAGAGGTTACAATTATGGATGCAAAAAAAAGAGCATTAGTTTGTGGAGCTGGCGGTTTTATTGGAAGTCATCTTGTAAAAAGACTTAGGCGAGAAGGTTTCTGGGTTCGGGGTGTCGATTTAAAATATCCTGAGTACAATCAAACAGAGGCCGATGATTTTATAATAGGTGATTTAAGGGATTTAAATTTGTGTAAATACTCAACAGATATGAAATTTGATGAGGTTTATCAATTAGCCGCTGATATGGGCGGAGCCGGTTATATTTTTACAGGTAAACATGATGCAGACGTCATGCATAATTCTGCAACTATAAATCTTAATATGCTTGATGTATGTAATAAGAGAAATATAAATAAGATATTTTACTCTTCTTCAGCATGTATATATCCTGAATATAATCAATTGGATCCCGATAATCCTAAATGCTCAGAAGAATCAGCCTATCCGGCACAACCGGAAAGTGAATATGGATGGGAAAAGCTTTTTTAGTGAAAGGTTATATCTTGCTTATCAGAGAAATTATGGGATAGAAGTACACATTTCAAGATTTCATAATATATTCGGTCCTGAAGGGACATGGGATGGTGGCAAGGAAAAAGCGCCGGCCGCATTATGCCGAAAGGTGGCTTTGGCAAATGATGGCGAAGAAATTGAAATCTGGGGTGACGAAAAGCAAACGAGATCTTTTCTTTATATTGATGAGTGTTTGGAAGGAATCCGCAGATTGGTGGATTCTACTTTTAGCGGTCCTGTCAATATCGGTTCGGAAGAGATGGTTACTATTAATCAACTGGCTGAGATAGCTATAAAAATAGCCGGGAAAAAACTAACGATAAAACATATTCCGGGCCCGCTTGGTGTACGGGGAAGAAATTCGGATAATAAGCTCATTAAACAAAAGTTAAACTGGGCGCCTTCGACTAAATTATTTGATGGATTGGCAAAAACTTATAAATGGATTGTAACTCAGATCTTAAAAAATAAGACCTCGGCTGACTTAAAATAATGGTAGTTTGTTCGTATGAAAATCCTAATTATCTCACAGGTATTTTGGCCTGATAATGCATCTGTTTCTCAGCATTTGACTGATCTTGCCGAAGAACTAGTAAAAAGAAAACATGAAATTCATGTATTATCAAGCCGGAAGAATTATGAAAATCCTTCAATTCTTTATAAATGGAAAGAGGAATATAAAGGAATAACGATAGATCGAATATGGCAATCGGGTTTTGGTAAATCGACAAAGATAGGCAGATTAATAGATTTTACTTGTTTTAACGTTATACTTTTTTTCAAACTACTATTTTTGCGAAAAGGAAAATATAATGCTATTATCGGCCTCACATCACCGCCGCTAGTTTCTTTTTTGGGAGTTATCACAGCAAAACTCAAAGGATTAAAATTTTATTATTGGACGATGGATCTCCAACCTGAATTAGCCATTGTAAGCGGTTATTTGAAGAAAGAAAGCTTCGCTGCCAAATTACTTCTATTCCTCGGTAATTATGTTTTAAAAAATGCAAATGTTATTTTTACGCTTGATCATTATATGGCTGATTATATTGTCCAAAGAGGTGCAGCAAAAGGGAAAATTTGTATCGATCCGGTGTGGCCAATTATGAACCAGGTTTGTAAAGGTTCGAGAACAGAGAATCCATTTCGAATAGAACATAATCTAAATGATAGGATCGTAGTGATGTATTCCGGGAATCATTCTGTCATGCACTCATTGGATACACTTCTAAAAGCAATTCTATTGCTTAAAGATGATCCGCGATTTATTTTCGTTTTTATTGGTGGAGGTGTAAGAAAGAAAGATGTAACGGAGACGAAGTTAAAGAATGGTCTTGCGAATATTCTTCAGTTACCGTATCAGGAAAGAGATCAAATACATTTCTCGTTAGGTGCTGCTGATATTCATGTTGTAATACATGGAAATGGATGCACCGGATTTACTCATCCCAATAAGATATATGGTGCAATGTTTATTGGCCGTCCGATCTTGTATATTGGACCAGAACCCAGTCATATCACTGATATTCTATCTGAATGTCCGAAAAATATTTCGGTCAGGCATGGTAATCCTGAAAAACTTGTCGATGAGCTTATTATATTTGCAAATAAAAGTGAAGCGGAAAGAAATAATATCGGCTTAAGTAATAGAGAATATGCACGCGGCAATTATGACCGATTAAGATTAATCAATAAATTAATTAAAGAAATCGAATAGGTAATCTGCCACGGCGAATAACAAATAAATATGCGATAAATACTTGCAAGTTGTATGTCATTAAATCTATTAACTAGACGAATATTATTTTGAGTTAAGCTCCATCGGCGGCAATTTTATTATCGATTTTGTTTTAATATAACTTATTCGAAGAGATGTTGAAAATCAACAAATAAAAAAATAAGATGGATTTGTGGACATTGATTTGAATCATGGAGAGAGCTTAAGATATTTATTTGTATATTAAATGGAGATTATTTTTAATTCGGTTAATTTATATAGATTTTTTATATAGAAATCAATACAGAATGCTT
>CAYUAV010000250.1:0-6159 GCA_964442665.1 uncultured Bacteroidales bacterium | reverse complement strand
TCTGTGAAGCAACTTCCATATCATATCCTTTGGGGGTATTCAGACCCGTACCAACAGCAGTGCCCCCCAAAGCTAGTTCAGCAAGGTGTGGAAGGGTATTTTTAAGTGCCAGGAGCCCGTGATCGAGTTGTGAAACGTAACCTGAAAATTCCTGTCCGAGGGTCAGCGGAGTTGCATCCATCCAATGTGTCCGGCCTATCTTTACTAAATCTTTCATAGTATCGGATTTTTGCTTCAGGGTATCACGCAGCAATTCGATCCGGGGAATTGAATATTCAACAAGTATTTTATAGGCTGCTATATGCATGGCTGTGGGAAATGTGTCGTTCGATGATTGCGATTTATTCACATCATCGTTCGGATGTATAAGAGGTTTGCCTTCTCCCAGTTTATTTCCCTGGAGTATATGCGAACGGTTTGAAATGACTTCATTTACATTCATATTTGATTGGGTTCCCGAACCTGTTTGCCAGATTACAAGCGGGAACTGTTCATCCAGTTTTCCTTCGATGATCTCATCACATACCCGGCATATAAGTTTCATCTTTTCTTCCGGTAACACACCTGATTTATGATTGGTAATGGCAGCAGCTTTTTTAAGGTATCCGAAAGCATTTATAATTTTAACAGGCATGGAAGCAGCAGGACCTATGGGGAAATTCATCAGGGAGCGCTGGGTTTGTGCTCCCCAGTATTTATCGGCAGGTACTTTAACCCCGCCCATGGTATCATGTTCTGTTCGGTAAGCCATATTTTAATTTTTAAAAAGTTTGTACTTAATACATCAGATTTTTGAATTTCTTTATCAGTGGATATTCAAGCATGATTTCGGCTTTTTCGGAATGTGGCGAATGCTGTTCTTCTCCATATAACTTTATATAGTGGTTTCCTTGCAATTTTTCAAAATTTTTGTGTCAGGTAATTAATTTGTCGATATTTTCCGGTGGATCGCCAAGTACAGCCCTAAGTTTTCCAACCACAATGGGTCGCTGAAGTAATTTCGGATTCTCACAAATAATTTTCACCCATTCATCATTAGTAAACGATTTACCCTTCAGTTCTTTTTTGAAAACTTCTTCCTGTTTTCGTAACAATTCAAATGGTTTAAGATTTGTTTTCAGGAGAATTTCATGTAAAGAACGTTCATCAATGCCCTTGTTTATATAGTCGACCACCTGAAATTGAATATTCTTACTTTTCAGGTATTCTAATCCGGCACGACTTTTACGGCAACGGGGATTATGATAAATGATCAGCATAGTCTGCTTTTATTTTTTTCCAAATTCCATCAGGTAGGCTTTCATGAATTCATTCAGGTCGCCATCCAATACAGCTTGTGTATTACCTGTTTCAACATTTGTTCGCAGGTCTTTAACCAGTTTGTAGGGATGAAGCACATAATTGCGGATCTGTGATCCCCATTCGATCTTTTTCTTCTGTCCCTCAATCTTGGCTTGTTTTTCCATCCGCTTACGAAGTTCAAGTTCATATAAATGTGAACGCAGTATTCGCAACGCATTTTCACGATTTTTCAGCTGCGACCGTGTTTCTGTATTTTCAACGGTAATTCCCGTCGGTATATGTTTCACTCTCACACCCGTTTCAACCTTATTAACATTCTGGCCACCAGCTCCGCTCGATCGGAATGTATCCCATTCCAGTTCGGAGGGATTAATTTCGATTTCTATATCATCGTCGATGACAGGTGATATGAAAACCGAAGCGAAAGAAGTATGCCGGCGTGCATTTGAGTCGAAAGGTGAGATGCGGACCAGCCGGTGAACCCCGCTCTCACTCTTCAGGTAGCCATAAGCATATTCACCCTCAAATTCCAGTGTAGCCGATTTCAAACCAGCTTCTTCACCTGCCAGGTATGCGACCTCCTTTACTTTGTAATTATTACGTTCACCCCATCGGATATACATCCTCATTAGCATTTCGGCCCAATCCTGACTCTCGGTACCTCCTGCACCCGCATTGATTTTCAAAATCGCACCCATCTGATCTTCTTCCTGGCCAAGCATATTCTTAAATTCCAGGTCCTCAATCAGAGCTTCGGTTTTTTCGTATTGTGTTTCAACTTCTTTTTCCGTGGCTTCATCCTCCTGGAAAAAATCGAAAAGCACCTGCAGGTCATCTAAATGAGTAGTGATCTCCTGAAATGCACTGGTCCAATATTTTAAGTTTGAAATTTTTTTCAGATGTAACTCCGCTGCTTTCGGATCGTTCCAAAAATCGGGAGCCTGAGTTTTTATTTCGTCGTCGGCAATTTGTTTAAGCTTATTATCGATGTCAAAGATGCCTCCTTAGCGCCAGCATACGCCCGTTAAGCTCCTTTATTTGCTCAATTGTGATCATGCTTTCCTTGTTAGTTTGGTAAATTTAGCAAACTTATATCAGAATTATTATGTATCGGATTTTTCAATAAAAATGCGGATAAAATTTGTTTCATAGCCGCGCTGATTTCCAAATGCATAAAGTTTTGTTTTAAGCGTTTGAAATGGAATTTTTTTCAATGTTGCTTTTTTCTTCTTTAGTTCACTGCAGATCATGTTTTGGTATGATTTAATATCTAATGAATCTAATTCTTTCTCGATAATACCCGATGAAATACCGTTTTTTAATAACAGGTATTTCACTTTAAGCCGGCCCCATTTATTAAGAAATATTTTATCGTGTATAAAGGCTTTAACATATCGTTCGTCGCTCAGGAAATTCTCTTTTCGTAACTGATCGATTATTTCCTGCGTCTCTTTTTGCAAGCCCCATGCATCCAGTTTTTTTTCAATCTCAAAAGCGGATTTTTCGGAATGGCTGCAAAGTTTCATTAAACGTAAGAGTGCTTCTTTTTTTGATATCGGATTATTTTTTTTCATCTGGCAGCAAATAAATACCGGAATTTGTTGCTTATATCTTTAAACAGCTGTACAGAACCATATCCCCTTTCAGAAAATAATTCTGCTGTTTCTTCTCCAAAATTCTCATTTATTTCAACATAGATCTTTCCCACGGCAGATAAATATTTTTTCCCGAAACCGGCAATTGCAGTATAAAAGATCAGCGGTTCATCATCAGGAACGAAAAGCGCTTCCCCGGGTTCGAATCCGAGTATATTTTTATGCATATATCGTTTTTCCGAATTAGTGATATAGGGAGGATTACTGATGATAATATCGTATATTCCATATGTGGCCTTATAGTTCAGAATATCATCCTTAAATAAATCGATTTTTACTGAATTTTGATACGCATTGATTTTAGCTAATTCCAATGCTCCCGTGCTAATATCGATAGCCGATATCCGGGAATTTGGAAATGATTTTGCCAGGGCAATTGCAATGCACCCAATGCCTGTGCCAATATCAATAATATTCCTGATCTCTTCCGGATGATGCTTTTTGACCACCATATCAACAAGAAATTCAGTTTCCTGACGGGGAATCAGAGCACGGTCATCAATAGTAAGCGATAAGCCAAAGAACTCGGTTTTTCCCAGAACATATTGGACCGGTTCTCCCTTACTCAGTTTTTCGAGAATCTCCAGCATTTGTTTTTCCGTTTCCGGCGGCATATTTTTGTCCGGGTTCATGTGTATATCAATTTTGCTGTAATTTAGCAGATTGTTAACAACCAGATTAAACAGGCTGTCAATTTCCTGCTTGGGATAAAGCGGATGCAACTTTGATTGAAAAACGGATTTAATGGTTGATAAAAGCATGTTCTGGACATTCCGATTCAAAAATACATGAAAGTGGTTAAAACCGGTCCGATTGATGAATTATTTATGCGCCGCTGTCTTGAATTGGCCGAAAGCGGATTGGGATATGTTTCACCAAATCCTATGGTTGGCGCAGTAATTGTTCACGAAGGGAATGCAATAGGAGAAGGGTATCACAGACAATTCGGCATGGCTCATGCCGAGGTAAATGCTATTAACTCAGTGAAGGATCCGTTACTTCTGAAAGAAAGCACATTGTATGTAAATCTGGAACCTTGTGTGCACACAGGTAAAACACCGCCATGTACCGATATGATCCTGGAGAAAAAAATTCCTTCGGTGGTCATTGGGACTCCTGATCCCAACCAACTGGTTAACGGAAGAGGCATTGAACGGTTAATTAAACATGGTGTCAATGTGAAAACAGGCATATTGGAAAAAGAGTGTCAAAGTTTGAACAAACGGTTCTTCACCTTTCATAAAGCGAAGCGACCTTACATAATTTTGAAATGGGCGCAAACAGGAGATGGGTTTATTGATATCATCAGGGAACCGGATGAACCGATAGGTGTGAACTGGATATCCAATCCACTATCGCGAAGTCTTGTTCATAAGTGGCGTTCATCAGAAATGGGGGTGATGGTGGGTACAAATACGATTATTCATGATAATCCCGCACTGAGTGTACGTTACTGGAATGGCAGGAATCCGATACGCATTATCCCTGATCGCACATTGCGAGTTCCGGATAATTACAAAATACGGGATAATACACAAAACACATTGATATTCAATACAAAAAGAAATGACCGGGAAGGATTGACGGAATTTGTTAAATTGGATGGTTCCGACTGGAGTATCATCAGTATATTCGAACAGCTGTATCATCGGGAAATTTTATCGGTATTTGTTGAAGGTGGGAGAGCGCTTTTAAATTATTTGATCGGGAATGATCTTTGGGATGAAGCGCGCGTGTTTATAGGCGACAAGTTGTTTACAACGGGTATCAAAGCACCCGAAATTGAATGTTTGCCTGCATTTCAGAAATCTGTTCTCACCGATAAAATACTCGTTTATAAGAATCCGAAAAACGACTATTTGCAATAATCTGAGAAGTGAAAATTTAATTGCTTCGTTAATGACAGATTTTGTGTCTGAAAGACATTGTTAATAAGCTGTTTATCTATTAATTCTTTAAAAATTTAAATTAGCCCATACTAATAGGTGAATTTTCTCCGAATTATCGGAACTTATTTATAGTGTGTGCCGTATAAACGTTTATGCATTCAAGTTTCTGAAAATGAATTGGATGGATAACATGAGGTTTACAGGGATGTTACAAAGCAAAAGGAAGATTTTTATTGGCTATTTATTTAAGATTCAATCATTTATCATGACTTCCTTGAAAAAACTCAAAATAACTGATCAAACTTTTCATCGGATTATCTTTCATGATTAGATCCTGGCGACATATCTCAAATCGTTTTAACTGGAGTAAAGTTCTTCTAACTTTCTTAATCCGTTACATTTTTTTTGTTGGATCGATTCACGCACAGGTTGCGGGAGATTATCGCTCTAATCCATCAGGATTTCCTCCATATAATTGGAGTAATACTTCAAATTGGCAGATTTATAACGGTGCAACATGGGATCCCGCTGCTGTAAAGCCGGGGGCAACAAATACTGTGACTATTAGAGCAGGGCACACAATAACCGTTTCAGCAGTTGAATCGGTTAAAAACCTTACAATAAATAATGGAGGAACCTTAACCCTGAATAATGTATTAAAAGCTGAAAATGCTGGAACATTAACCGTTGCTTCAGGCGGAAGAATTAATTATAATGGAGCATCGGGTAATTTAATATTTAAAAATGGAACCAATTTTAATCTTATCGTTAACGATGCTGCCAACGGACTTTATGTTAATGAAATACACCTAGAAAATATTTCCAGTCTCTCAATATCCGGAACCGGCAAAATTAATATTTATGATGATTTTGAATTCTGGGGAAGTGGAATAACTGTCACGAATGATCTTGGGGGAACCTTTAGCTTAATCAAATCCGGAGCTGTTGCGGATGCAAATATATTGATTAACTATACCGGAGCTGGACTGTCTGCAGGTAATAACAATACATTTATTAATAATGGTAGCATTGATTGTATGAACAGTTCAGGCGGTATTTATGCTGAAGGATCAGGCCATACTTTTGAGAATAACGGAACTATTAGTTTTTATAATTTGGGTTTCACAAATGATAATTTCACATTTAATAATTCGGCGACGGTCATTCAATCGGGTAGCTTTTTAGATGCTAGCGGAACAGAATCTGTGAATAATCTGGCAGGAGGGACTTGGACTTGGACAGGGAGTACATATGACATTGATTTAAGGTTATTTTGTAATTACGATGCCAATACCTTTAATTATGGTCATCCG
>CAYUAV010000249.1:0-6180 GCA_964442665.1 uncultured Bacteroidales bacterium | reverse complement strand
GATGAAAGAAGAATTTCAAAATTTAATTCCAAGCAGGTGCAAATTGTATATTGTAAACAATACCTGTTTACCTGCAACAATTAAGTCAAAGGTGGTGACATCCGACCATATTAATATTCTGTTTCTATCTAATCTTTTTCCCGAAAAAGGTGTTTTTGTTGCGTTGGAAGCATTTAATGAATTGCACAATAAATACCAGACCATACAACTGCACATTTATGGATCGGAACTTAGAAAGGAGTACATGAATAATATAAAGTACTATATAGATTCAAAAAAAATAGCCGACAGGTGTTTTCTCTATGGCGCTGCAGACTCAGAAACCAAAAATGAAGCCTTCGAACATGCAGATATTTTTATTTTTCCTTCCTATTTTAAAGAAGAATGCATGCCGGTTGTCCTGCTTGAAGCTATGCAAGCCGAATTACCAATTATAGCCTCCGGAATAGGAGCTATACCTGAAATGATCGATGATGGGATAAATGGTTTATTGGTCGAACCGAAAAGAGTCGATCAGTTAGTTGGAAAAATGGAAAAGCTTTTAAACGACAGGGAATTACGTATGAAAATTGCTAGGTTTGCACAGAATAAATTCCAACAAGAATATAATAAGGACCTGTTTGATAGAAAAATGTATAAATTGTTCAATGAGGTGATTTCGGAAGCATAAAACCAGGGAAGATGAGATCCTTAATTAGAGAAATCTATGCACGTTCAATAAATAAATCAAAATTTCTTAAGAAGTATTTCATATCTGCAATTCAGGGTACAATAAAAACGAAGAAATTTAAGGATGTTAGAACTTTATGTCTTTTTATAGGTTACGGAAGAAGTGGTCATACATTGGTTGCCTCGCTTCTTGATGCGCATCCAAACATAATTGTTGGGATTGAATGGGGATTATTGTCATATATAAAACTTGGATTCACCAGGAATCAAGTTATTTATTCTCTTGTAAAAAGATCTCATGACTTTTCAAGAAACCTGAATAACATCTGGACTGGTTATTCATATCAGGTTAAGGATAGTTGGCAGGGAAGGTATAATAAACTTGAAGTTGTTGGAGATAAGTTTGGAGAAGTTAATGCAAAAAGGCTTATTGATGACAGGGAACTTATTCAATATGCAGAAAAAAGAACCAGATTAAAACCAAAAATTATTCACGTTGTAAGAAATCCCTTCGACATGATTACAACAAAGACTATTCGAAGATTTGAAATGAATAATACTAAAGATCAACCTCAAACGATTGATATGTTACCTTTTATTCGGAAAATATTTGGTAATGCCGATGTAATTATGCGTCTTAAAAAGGAAAATGTTTATCCGGTTATTGATGTATATCATGAAGAATTACTAAAACATCCAAGGAATACTCTCATTAGGCTGCTCGATTTTTTAGAAGTCGAATCTATTGAAACATACATAGAAAACTGTATATCAATATTATATGATCAACCTCATAAATCACGCTATTCTATTGCCTGGCCTTATGAATTAATTAAATATGTTGAAAATGAAATGAAGAAATATCCATTCTTTTTTCATTACAGGTATAATGATTAGCATTGTATACCTTTTTGAGTGATTTCGAAAGTTGGTGTATCTCTTAAAGGATATGTTATAAAATCCTTACTTTTTTTTAATTGAATAAAATGAAAGTATAGTAACTCTTCGTTGTGATGCAGATCTTTTAATGCTCCTTCTTTCCAGATTATTTTCCAATCTTTTATCTGTTCTCTGCGAAAATTCTCATCAGATTGTATCTTAGGTATTCTAAGTATCTTTATCGAGCCCTGCTTTTCGAGTCTATATGCAACTCTAGTAATATCGTATAACAGAGGCAAGACTTTAAGTGTACGATACGATAAACTATTTCTTATTTTCTTAAGAAAATCCCAAAAGTTAAATCTTCTGAATTCCTTCTTATATTGCTGTCCAATATAATTAGATCTCTCATCTAGATAGAAATGCTTATTTATATTCAACAAATGTAAATTATATCTCCAGATTTTACTATACATATGATTGATTAATGGCCTATTACGAAAAATAGTAAAATGCCCGGCGAGAGAATCTTCTCTGGTTGTTATAATGTCGTAGTTTGTATAATTATTTTGAGTTAAAATGGATAATATATTACCAAAAATCAGATCTAAGTCACAATATCCCCAATAATCATATGTTGAAATGTATTCGGAAAAAATGATTGCAAAAGATGGGCGAAAATCACAAAGTTTATAAGGATTGTTTAATTTGACACGTATACCAAGTTTTTGTGAAGTAAGGATGTTAAAATCATCAAGTGTGGCACGGATAAATTGTATATTTTTAGGCATTTCTTTCTCTAATAAAAGATCGCCATATAGGAGCCAATTTATATTGGGATTTCTTTTACAGCTTTCCATATAGTAATCTATCCAATCAGGGGTTCTTCCAAAATAGGGAAGTATGATTAATATCTTAGAATATAAAGACAATTTTGTTCAATATTTAATAAATTCCCTCTGGTGTAATTATAAAATTTGTATTCTTTTCATATGACTTGATCTCGAAACTACTTCGTAATTTTGATTCAACAAAATGGAAGGCGAATATTTCCTTTTGTGTCGTTAAGTCTATTAAATGACCTTTTTCCCACTTCAATTTCCAATTTTTCAATTTTTGACGCTCATAATGTCGATCGGAATTTAATAATTGCTTATAATAAACTTTTAATACCGAGGAATTCTTCCAAATAACTTCTGTCATATCAATAGGATAACTATTTGTTAGTCTTTTTCTTTTATAATACCATTTAAAATCGAATTTCAATTGTTTGAAAGTTTGTCCTATTTTTTTTTTATCGACGAAAATGCTCCATAGATATTTTATAAATAACTGAATTTTTTTCTTATCAATTCCTTCATATGCAGAACGAGTAATATTTTCGTCAAATGCCAGATGCCTAAAGGAGGATAATGTTTTTTTATATCCGTAAGCATTTTTGAACAGATTGCATATTTTTTCTTCATTTTTATACAAACAGAATGGTCCTGATAAAAAGTTCTCATACGCACTAATAATATCAAAGTTCTGCGGCAAAAAATCTAGTAATAAATTAGCTATATTGCCTAAAATGATATCATTATCACAATATCCCCAATAGTCTGCAGAATGAAGATAATCTTTAAATATCTCACCGTAAGCGGGGCGGAAATCACATATTTTATATGAATCTTTAAATCTAGCCTTAATACCTATTGCTTTGGTGATTAAAAGTGATAGGTCTCTTTTTGTTATTCTTACTATCCTAACATTTTCAGCATTAAAAGAAAGTTCATTATTATCTGTGAAAATTATAAATTGTATTCTTGAATTATACTCGCAGCTTTGTAAAAAAAACGGGAACCATTTCGGAATTTTCCCAAATAATACATGAATTATTGTAATATTTACATTTGATGCAATTGGATTCATTATCAGCAATAAAGGTGTTAATAAACCAAATTAACTGAATCGATAATATGTATACTTTTACAAATAGTAATATCTGATTAAAAAGATAATCAATATGAAAAAATATATTCTTATTCTTGTGACTCTATTTTCCCTGGTATTTATCTTATCAGGACAAACCTGGGAGTGGTCAAATAACCTCAATTGCACAGGTCAGGTAACTCCTTCAAGTATAGTTGTTGACCAAAGTAATAACATTTATCTGACTGGCACATACGAAGGGGGCACATTATTTATTCAGGATGATACAATAAATAATGTTGGAGACCGCGATGGTTTTGTTTGTAAATTTTCGCAAGACGGGACATTGCAATGGCTTCGAAGAATTGGAGGATCAAATAGAGATATTTCACTTTGGCTCGAAATTGTAAATAATGTACTTTATGTTATGGGAGAATACAGGAGTAATCCTCTGTATTTTACTCCAACTGCTTCAATACCAAATAGTAATAATTTCGACACTTATCTTGCCAGATATGATCTAACTGGTAATTTCATCTCAGCAACACAACTGTTTTATGGTAATCACATTGATAGAGCAAAATCCATGGTTTATGATCCGCAGTCAAATAGCTTTATTTTTGTAGGTCAATTTCAGGTTGAACTCAAGTATTATGATGGAACTTCTGAAATTACAGTACCAGTAAAAGGTCCATCGGGGAAGGATTATTTTATTATTCGAACTAATTTAGCCGGGTATGTTCAGGATACGACATTTATACGTTCTAATAATACAGGGACATTTCTTAAAAGTATAAATTTAGCAACAAATGAAGGTTATTTTGTTGGGGGTGATGCATATGAATCGGTTTACTTCAATCCCGCAACCGAAATAATATCACAGGGTAATGCCGATATTTTTATTGCAAAATATGACAAAAATCTGAATTTTAGTTGGGTTCGTCAGGGCGGAGGGTTAGGATATGATCATGTTAATTCATCTGGAAGCGATCAGTATGGAAATATTTATGTAACGGGGAAGGCTGAAGCAACTATCACTTTTGATAGTACAGCGACTCAAAGTTCTTCACCCATAGCGGGTTATGGAGCGCAAGATCTTTACTTACTTAAATATAATAAGCAAGGGCGATTACAATGGGTAAAAAGAAAAGGAAGTGTGGGTAATGATAATGGATATGGATTAGCTCAAAGGGAGAATCTTGTTCAATTTTGTGGTAATATTTCAGATACAGTTATATTCAATAATGACACATTAACAACTTCCTCTGAAACGGATGTTAATACAGGATTCGCTGTTTTCAGTACTCAGGGGGTTGAGATCGGAGCACAAGGTATTGGAGGTCTTGGAGATGATATTGGAGAAGTGATTTCATTTAACAATTCAGGGAGTACTATTATTTCAGGATATTATAATTCAACAAGTATCACCATTGGCGATTCAATTTATTCAAATGGCACTGGCACATATAATGGATTTATTGCATCATTTTTATATCCGATGCGGGCTTCATTCACAAAAATAACAGATATTCAATGTAACGGACAGAATAATGGTCAATTAATTGTTACTCCATACTTTGGAGTCGGTCCTTACATTTACACATGGAGTGCCAATGTAACCAGCAGTAATGACTCGCTGGCTTATAATCTGTCCGCCGATACTTATTCAGTTACAATAACCGATTCCAGATTAATATCCACATCTAATACTATTAATCTTACCGAACCTTCCGCGATTACTATTCTTGCCGATGTTTTCGATGTAAGCTGTCATCCTTCGAATGGAACCAGTAATGACGGGACTATCGATCTTACGGTTAGCGGGGGGACAGTTACAGGATCTTACAATTATTCATGGGAGGCAATAACCGGTTCGGGAGTCGCTGCTTCAAGCGAAGATCAGACTACGCTTTCAATGGGACAATATAGCGTGACAGTTACTGACGATAATTTATGTGAAGCCTATGATACTTTTTTAATCGGCCAGCCTGACTCTATTACTTTCACAGGTTCCATTGTTGTTCCTGCAACAGGAGGAGGTAACGATGGAGCAATAAATCTTACTGTATCAGGAGGTAACGATGGATCACCGTATGATTATTTATGGTCGAATGCGGCCACAACGGAAGATATTACCAACTTATTCGGAGGTAACTATACTGTTACGGTTACGGATATTCTCTCCTGTATTGAAGATACAACTTTCCTGGTACAGGATTTAAGTTTGTTCCAGGCTTATATTTCAAACAAAGTTGATGTTGATTGTCATGGTAATTCAACTGGATCTGCGACTGTAGCTACAACAGGTGGTACGGGTCCCTATTCTTATGCATGGCAGAATTCAATTGGAAATCCGGTCGGAGGTAATTCGCCCATTTTGTCCGATATTCCCAGGGGAACGTACTATGTTACTGTGACAGATATCTTTGAGAGTGATTCAGCAGAAACTTCAGTTCAGATAAAGGAACCATCGCAGAACCTTGATGCTTCCATTGCAGGAACCGACCTCGATTGTTATAGTGATAATAGTGGTGTAGCCGACCTGACGGTTTCAGGTGGGACCCTGCCCTATGCCTTTCATTGGAATAATAACGCAACTACAGAGGATCTGGTAGATTTACCGGAAGGCGATTATTTTGTTACAGTTACCGATCAGAATGGTTGTATAGCTACTGATGAGGTTGAAATTACCCAACCTTCAGCCATGGATATCAATATCAC
>CAYUAV010000248.1:0-6193 GCA_964442665.1 uncultured Bacteroidales bacterium | reverse complement strand
TTATTTTATTAGTAGCAGCAGTCATTATATGGTTAGTAGTAAGATATATCAGAAGACGCGAGGAAGTGCTGAAACGAGATAAAGAACTTCTTGAGAAAAAGATTCAGGAGGGCTTGAAAGAGGTCAATAAACAACAAGAAGAAGTCGCACAAAAAGATAAAATTCTCCAGGAAAAGATAGAGAGCGAAAGAGAACAGAACTGGCTAAATGTGGGAATGTCGAAAATGAGTGATGTAATGAGCAGGAATAAGGATGACCTGCATAAGTTAGCTCAAAGCATCATCACCGAGACTGTTGAGTATCTTGAAGTACAACAAGGTGCTATCTATCTGCTTAATGATGAGGACGAGGGAGATAAATACCTGGAACTCATGGCGGCATATGCGCCCGATGAAAAAAGGTTAATCGGTAGTCGTATTGAACTTGACGAAGGGCAGGTAGGAACTTGTTATAAGGAAATGACTGTAATAAAGGTCGATAACCTGCCTGATGATTATGCCCTCTTCAGTTCGGGCCTCGGAGAATCTCCGCTCAGAAATCTGGCAGTAATTCCCCTGCGTCTGAATGAAATCGTAATCGGAGTGGTAGAACTGCTTTCTTTCAATGATATTCCTGAATACCGGATTGAATTCGTTGAAAAAGCGGGTGAAACACTTACTTCAATTCTTACTGCACTCAAAGCCAATTACCGAACCCAAAAGTTATTGGAACAACAAAAATTGCAGGCCGAGGAGCTGGCCGCACAGGAAGAAGAGTTGCGGCAAAACCTGGAAGAAATGCAGGCTACCCAGGAAGAACTTGCCCGTATGAAGGAAATTGAACGAAAAAATGAAGAGGAACGCAGGGAGGCCGAACAGAAATATTTGAAGCAGTTAGAGAAACAAAATGAGGAACTGAATTTCGAAAAATCACTGATCGATGCCCTTATGACTTATGTGCCGGCATTCATTTATTTCAAAGATCGTGATAGTAAATTTATAAAAGCCAGTTTATCACTTGCTAAGGTATTTAAGCTGAAGAATCCTGATGAACTGGTTGGCAAAACGGATTTTGACTTCTTCGACGATGAACATGCCAAACCGGCCTATGACGATGAACAAAATATCATTAAAACAGAAAAATCCATAATCAATTTAATAGAAAAAGAAGTCAAGAAAGACGGCAGTGTAACTTATGTTAATACCTCCAAAATGCCCTTATACGACCAGTCCGGAAAGGTAATAGGAACTTTTGGAATTTCAACCGATATCACAGAATCCAAAAGTATGGAAACTGAAATTCAAATGCGTAATGAGGAGTTACAGGCTCAGGAGGAAGAATTGAGGCAAAATCTGGAAGAAATGCAGGCTACGCAAGATGAACTACTGAGGATGAGGGAAATTGAAGAGAAACAGCATGAGGAATTGAATTTTGAAAAATCGTTGATGGATGCACTTCTGAAATACATCCCTAATTATATCTATTTCAAGGATCGTGATAGTAAATTTATTAAAGCTAGTCTATCGCTGGCTAAAATATTTAAGCTGAAAAGTCCGGATGAACTTGTCGGTAAATCGGATTTTGATTTCTTCGATGATGAACACGCTAAGCCAGCTTACAACGATGAACAGAATATTATTAAAACTGAAAAACCTATTATAAATCTGATTGAGAAAGAAGTCAAAAAAGACGGGGCCATAAGCTATGTGAGTACTTCTAAAATGCCTTTATATGACAAAGCAGGAAAGATCATAGGAACTTTTGGAATTTCAACCGATATTACGGAAGCCAAGAGAATGGAAACAGAAATTCAGATGCGTAATGAAGAGTTGATGGCCCAGGAAGAAGAATTGCGCCAGAATCTGGAGGAAATGCAAACCACACAAGATGAACTGGCCCGAATGAGGGAAATTGAAAAAGATATCTCTGAAAAGCTTAAGAGTCAGAATGAAGAGCTACAATATAAACAAGCCGCCCTGGAAAAGGAAGAATATCTTTTCAATGCCCTGCTTAATAATGCCAATGAGCATATCTACTTTAAAGATAAAGAAAGCCGGTTTATTCGTGTCAGCAAGTCGATGCTTAAATTGTTTAATGCCAGGAGCTTTAAAGATCTGATAGGGAAATCGGATTTCGACTTTTTTGACAAGGCCCATTCACAACCCGCTTTTGAAGATGAACAAAAAATCATTAAGACAGGAAAACCTATTATAGACCTGATTGAAAAAGAGGTTCACAAGGATGGCTCTGTAAGCTGGGTATCGACCAGTAAAATGCCCCTGAAAGATAGTAATGGCAAAACTGTGGGCACCTGGGGTATATCTAAGGATGTAACATTATTTAAAAAACTGGAGACAGAAGCCCTTGAAGCAAATGAAAAACTCGAGATTGAAAACGTTATGTTTACGACCCTTATGGATAATATTGCTGCCCGGATAACCTATAAAGATAACGAAGCAAGACACATCCGGATAAATAAAAACAAAACTGAAGCACTCGGATTAAGAGACCAGTCAGAAGTATATGGAAAGACCGATCCGGAGATATTTGGCGACACGCATACAGAGGAGCGGCTTAAAAAAGAAATAGAGCAAATAAAAAAGGGAACAGCCACTTATAATGCCGAAGAAATATTTAAACAAAAAGATGGTTCGATGCATTGGGGCGATACCAGCCGGGTGCCGCTCAGGAATAAAAAAGGTGAAATCATCGGAGGATTGGTAATAACATGGGATATTACCAACAGAAAGAATATGCAATTCAGGCTTGAACAGGCTAATCATTTATTAAAGAACTTCTCACAGGACCTTCCGATAATTCTTTTTAATACCAATAATGAAGGGGATATTACCGAAATTAATGGTGAAGGTCTTCGACTGTTAAAACTGACTGATCCGAAAACGGCAGGTAAAAAACTAATACCCTTGTTCCCCGATATAATACAATCTTTCACTGATATTAAAGATAAAGATGCTTATAAATCGTCAGGAAAGACAAAAATCGGAGCGACAGAGTATAAGTATAAATATCTGTTGATCAGAAGTAAAACTACAACGGGAGGCTATTCCGGATATATATTAATTGAAACCTGAAAAATCATTAGGCAACTCGTTTAAATATTTTATACATCAGCTTTCTTTCTTTTTATTTATTGTAAAGCTCAGAACAGACATCAGATTCCTTTCTATAAAGAATGTACAGCTTTTCGGCCAATATCTATAAGGAAGGTATGAATTACCTGGTTGAAGTACCGGTTGAGTTTTCAGTACAATTAAAAAAAAGCGGAAATATTCCTGTCAGGGGTTATGCTAATGGAGTCAACTTTAAAGGAACATGTGTGCCCCGAAAAGGAAATCACCTGGCTCTTTTTCTGAATAGTGAAATTCGTAATAAAATTCATAAAACAGAGCATGATGAAGTGAACCTTCAGATCGAATACGATCCTGAATCGCGCGATTTACCCATACCAGAGGATCTGGAAATGGTCCTCTCCGAAGAAAACGGTTTATTTGAATATTTCCTCCAAATAACCCCTTCGCACCGACGAGAGCTAGTCCATTATGTTCTTGCAGCCAAAAGGCCTGAAACACGACTGAAATATATCAGAAGAGTTGCCGATCTTGTCAGGGATCATCGGTCAAAAAAGGAACTGTAATTAATCATTATCTATCCGGCAACAGTAACAGGTTTGTTATTTTGTCCCCGTTTTCGTGCTGCGTTCAATCCGTATCCAAATATTACAATAAAACAGAGCAGGGGGACTAAAAAAGAATAATGAATCAATCCTGTGAAATCCGATACTTTTCCCTGAACCATCGTTAATACAGCGCCACCCAGTATTGCCATGATCAGACCCGAACCTCCAATCTTGGTGTCCTTTTCCAGTCCGTCAACCGCAATACCAAAAATAGTAGGGAACATTAACGACATAAACCCTGAAATAGAGACAAGTGCCAACACGGCAAATATACCTTTACCAAATACTACACACAGCGTGCTTACAATTGCCATTGAGGCAGAAAAAGCCAGTAATCTTTCAGGTGCAATAAACTTCATGAGCAGGGTGAAAATAAAACGTGATGTTGTAAACAGAATCAGTGCTGCAAGATAGTATTCTGCTGCAGAAGCTTCGTTAATATTTAATTCCTGCATAACATATCGAATTGTAAATGACCATACTCCTATCTGTGCCCCGACATAAAAAAACTGGGCTATAACACCAGCCCTGTAATTACTGTTTTTAAACAAGCGTATCAGTGTCTTCCCGAATTTGTCTCTATTGTCTGAATCGTAAGCCCGCGGCATCTTTGATATGGCTATTAAAATCCAGATCAAGACCAGAAAAAAACCAACTCCCACGTAGGGACCCATAACCGCCCTTAGTTCTGCCGACTGAATAATATGGAGTTGATCGTGAGCCATAACTGAACGTTCAATGGCCGATGCCTGATTCAGACGGGGTAAAATAAATATCCGACTGAGAGCAACTCCTGTAATGGAACCAAAAGGATTAAACGATTGAGCCAGATTCAACCGGCGGGTAGCATTTACGGGCGATCCAAGAATTATAACATAGGGATTTGCTGTAGTTTCAAGTACCGATAATCCTCCCGCCAGGATAAACAAAGCCAAAAGAAAATGACCATAGACCTGGGTTTTACTTGCCGGATAGAAAAGTAAAGCGCCTAGAATAAACATTCCCAGTCCCAGTAAAACACCCGATTTATAAGTGTATTTCTTTATAAAAATGGCTGCAGGAAGCGCCAAACAAAAATAGGAACCATAAAAAGCAATCTGTATCCAGGATGTCTGAAAATCACTCATGCTCATAATCTTCTTAAATGCCGCCAAGAGTGTATCGGTCATATTATTGGCCAGCCCCCACATAAAAAATAAGCTGGTAAGCAGAATAAAGGGAATAACAAAACTTTGTTGTCCGTTTTTGAGAAGAGGTATTTTTGTCCGGGTCATATTGAAAGAAATTTTAATTACAAGCTGACAAAGTAAATATTTTTTTCATCGGTTTCCATTTATTTTGAATCTCCGGCTCATTAAAAATTTGCTGAAACCTGCTCATAAAATTTTCCCATTCGGTCTGTAGTGGTATTTTTTTTAACAATTTCTGAGCCTCTTCCCGTTAAAATCTTCGGGAGCATCGATAACCATTATTAGTCGGTTCTCCCAACGAAAGATCTCCATCTCCCGAATCCCCGCGCTACGAATGCCAGAGGGAACCTCATTCCATATGTTTTCAGGTTTATGCCAATATTCATACTGTTCAATCACTTTTAGATCATCTTTCAGATCGAGTGTAAAATATAACTTCATGTTGTATGGTTGTTCAAAGATTGAATTTTTCTACCAGCTTTTTCAATTCCGCTAATTGACTATCAGTAAGTCCCTCCGGTTCAAAACCAGCAGCCATGCATTGAAACCATATCTTAGCCGATTTGCAGATTATTTCAATAGTGTCGAAGGCATCGTAAATGGTTTTGCCAATTGCAAAAACACCATGCTTTTCCCACAAAACAATATCATGATCTTTAAAACTTTCTACCGTTGCTTCTGCAATGTTTTCGCTGCCTGGAAGCATATAGGGCACGAAACCAACTCCCCCGGGCACAAAAACCATTGTTTCAGGATGCATGCCCCACAAAATAGTGTTTAGTAACCGACTGGTTTTAATACTTTTATTCTGAGTTAGCGTAATAAGTTCGGTAGCATGTGTATGTAAAACCACCTTCTGTCCCGTTCTCCGATGCGCAATGATCCTGTGAATCCCAAAATGGGTTGATAATTCTGAAGTTGGTTTGTTATTCTTTTGTCTGGGATCAATTACATAATACGCACTGCCATCTTCATTTATTTGAATAAATACACCGTTCTCCAGGGCCGATTTTGCTATATCTCGCATGCATTTTCCGGTACCGGTAACATAAAAACATAAACCTTTAAGATCGGGTATACTTTGGCTAGACTTTAATTCTTCCGAATAAAGGGATACCTCATCTGCAATACGATCGGGAAGACAAACAGAAATATTCCCTGCATTCTTCTCCGCCCAGCCTCTTTCCCATAAATAACCTGCTACTTCGCTTACCTCGTTCAATAATTTTTCTATTTCAGTATTATTCTCGAAATAATTTCTCATAAGTTTAAAGTTGCTACATGGTTAAATTTCAAAATCTGTATCAGGGTAAAGCCAGTCATATTG
>CAYUAV010000247.1:0-6199 GCA_964442665.1 uncultured Bacteroidales bacterium | reverse complement strand
AATCACCATTATCTGTTCCCCCTGTAAATGAGTATATATAGTATTTTTCACCAACTCCAATTGAATCTGTACTTACAGTGACCACTCTTTGATCAGTACCCTTGTTAACAATAATCAATGCGGTTTCACCGGATGAATATGTTGAAGCATAACAGATTATATTAGAATAGGATGAAGCAGTGGTAATTGCCAGGTCACCAATAATTTTTTGAAGATAAGTCAGATAATAAAATTCCGCATGGGGATGATTCAAATAATTTACATCCGAACCACCATAAAACATGGTTGTTTCACCAGAAATTAGTAACCATCTTGCACCTAATCCGAAATTGTTATTAATTAATTCGCAAATAAGAACAACAGCCTGCATACCATTAATATAAGATACTGATGCCTCATCGTTTCCACCCCACATATTATATTCCGTTAAAGCTACCGGTTTTGGATAGGCTTCTTTATCAATGAAATCCTGTTGTATAAAATCCATGTTCTGTTTGAGACTCGTTTGTGCTCCATTCAGGATACTCATCACACTTGAATTATCGAAATAGTTATGTATTACATAAAAATCTGCAGTATCACCCAATTCCCGAAAGACTCCCTCGTTCCACGTCCAGTCCACAAAATTCCAGCTAGTCTCACCATTCACGACAATCTGTGCGCCAATGTAAATTGTATCACCTATTTGACTTGCAGCGTTTCTCATGGAATCTGCAAATACCTTAAAATGCTGTCCATAAAGTTCACCTGTAATAATCTGGGGTTGTTCATCCTGGTTAAGGGCTGTATCAATTATCCAACCATATTCCCATGGGCCGCCATTTTCATTACCAATTTCCCAGAACTTTGTCCGGCCGGCATCATAACGCACCCATTCCGCAGCAAGGTGTGCAGCCTGAGCAACGGGATCTTCACTCAATCCATAGCGTGCATAGCCATAATTAACAGTTATCAATCCCTGATCGACATCACTGTTAGTACGAAGTGTATAATACTGGTCGGGTGTGGTCTGCCAACCTCCCTGTCCTGTTTGTGCCCAAAATTTGACTTTTGTTGCAGTATGAGTTGTCTGGTCATAGGTCGTGCCGTCATAAATTGAATCCGGAAGATCGGATGGCAGTCCGTTCCAAAAATACCCATCTGACCAGCTCCCACCGGGAAAACGAATGAGAGTCGGTGCAAGATATTCAACACCTTCTACAAACGTAGGATTATCATGAGCACCCGCCCAGGCAGCAATTGCATTACCGAATACATACTTAGAAATCTTTCCGATAGTATCCCCGGTTAAAGAAACTTTGACAGAAGGCCTTTGAGCAGGTTTTTCTGCGACTACAGACTCAGGTATCACCGCTGTGTCCGGTTCATAATCATAAAGAAAACAACTGGTATCACTCTGTCCATATAGAGTTGAACTAATTGTCATTATAGTTCCCAGTAATACTGTACCAATTTTTATGTTCATAAGATTTTCCTTTCTTTATATTTTGTTTGAAGTCAAATTATGATATCTGGAATCCATTTATTTCAACTCAATAAACTCCGGCTCATAGGGTGTTATGGTAAAGCTACCGGAGTAATCCCTGTCGAAAAGAATGCTATGTGAGCTTCCTTTCATTTGAATCTTTTTCGGCTCATTGCTTATATTCAGATATAAAAAATGATTTTCATCGATCTGCCGGGCCATTATACCTTCCGGTACATCCGGCCCTTCTTTAATGGATAGTTCACCGATCAGATCGTCCACCAGCGGAGAAAGTATTTCGTTTCTTGCCGGAAGTCCGATATAAATTGCTTTACCCTTACCATACTTGTTGGAAGTTATAATCGGGTATTCTTTGTTAAGACTTGTTATATTTCCCAGCACTTCAGCGCCTTGAGGTTCGATGATATCAAAACGGGGTGATTCCGATTCAATGGTATTTCCTTTATAATTTACCCGCACTTTCTTACCTGTATAGGATATTGGGGATATTTCATTCATATTTTCAATTTCTTCATAGCTTCCCAACCGGATTCCAAAAACATCACTTAGCAATCCTGGGCGAGTACTTGAAAATACCTGGTTAGAGCTATCCACAACGGCAGAATAACCGGTCATTACTACAGTGCCCCCGTTGTAAATGTAATCACGGATTTTTTGGGCCGTTTTCGGATCCATCACGGTAACCCCGGGAACAAACACCAGCTTATAGTTAAGGTCGCTATGGATAATATCAAGTAACTTTACATCCATATTGCGGTTAAAGAACTGTTTAAAACAAGTTCCCACCTGGTCTTCATGTTTTTCAGGGAAGGAATAGCTGACGATCTGGCTTGGAAAGGAAAAATCCAATCCAACTTCAGCCTGTATTTTATAAGGAAAATATTTCTCAATTTTTTTAAATTCCGAAGCAATCTGTTTGTATTCATCGTATTTGCGGTTTGGAATTCCGTCCCAATCAATAAGCCCCTCCAGGTATTGTTCTTCCCCGGCCCACATGGCTTGCCATGTCCATCCGCAGACCATCTGGTTACCGAACATTAGCGAGGCGTACGCCTGCTTTCTGCAGGAATTCGGAACAGCCGTCATGGTTGTAAATTCATTACACCAGAAAGGATTTGTACTCTCATATTGAATACGTACAATCCCGAATGAAGCCCATATAATACCCTCGTTGTTAATTAAAGAGGGGCCAGCATAAAATCCTTCGCCTCCGCGGGTCATTTTACCAGAATAGGCGATGGGGGCGTAATCGAAATATTTCATATGGCTGAAATACCATGCGTTCGTGTTTACCAGCGCATTTGGTGCATTGGTGTTTACTATATCAATAACTTTAAAGAGCAATTGATTGATTTCATCAGATACAAACCGCCTGAAATCGAGTATTCTTTCGGGTGCCCCATTTATCTGGCCAGATACAGGAAAGCCTACTTCATCAAAATCATTTATTTTTCGGGACCAGCGTTGTCCTGCCCAGGCTATGTTTAAATTATCAACGGTTTTATACTTATTTTTTAGCCACGTAATGTATCGTTGCCTGGCAGTTTCTGAATAAGAAATCTGGCCATCGCCCGATTCGTTGTCAATGCCAAAGGCAAGTAATGCAGGATGGTTGGCATATCGTTTTGTCATAACATCTGTAAAACGCAAGGCATATTTCTGATACATCGGGTCGCCTATGTCTTCCATGTATCTGTGATTAGGATATAGCACATTACCTTCTGAATCAGTAATGTCAATTGACGGATATTTATAGTGTAACCAGATAGGTGCAGGCCTTATGGCAATGTCAAGAATTACCTTGATACCGGCCTCGCTCATCATATTCATTACTGTATCGAACCAACCAAAATCAAAGTTACCTTCCGATGGTTCATAGCTGTCCCAGGCCAAATGCCCCATACGGACAACGCTAAGTCCTGCATCCTTCATCAGGGCAATATCCTTTTTCCAACGATCAATATTGGAATCGTGTGGATGATAATTGGCTCCTACATAAAGTGTCTGTGAATTTGTATTCAGATTCAAAAGGAAAAGAATTCCTATCGTTGTTAAAACATAGATGAATAGCTTCATTTTTTCTATAAATTATAAGTTTAAAAAAAAAGGAGGCTTTCATATTCGGATTATCTCCTCATGAAAGCCTTACCACCCCTAACTAACAAAATGAAATCTCATAGATTTCATTTGATTCATGTTATTCAACTGAATAATGTACTGATCGTTATTGAGATATGCATTCATTCCAACAATTATTGTTTATTATAAAAGTGGTCCGGACAAAAAGTGAATAATCAAGTCTATACTAATCAATTGTGTCTTAATCCTTGGTCTCATCTTTTTAACTTTTCATCATATACTTTTCTTACAAGTCAATTCATCTGATAATGGAAAAGCTTTTGATTGATGTTCCATTACTGTTTTTCACTGACATTAAATAGAATCCCTCAGAAAAAGCAGACATATTAATAATGACTGGTGAATTTCCGTCATAATATTTTTGTAAAGACCGAATCTTGCATCCACTCTGATCATAGACAGTAATTTCCAGATTTTCAGCGACATTAGAACTTATATCAACATACAGTTTATCAGAAACAGGATTGGGAAAAAGTTTTATATTATCAATCTGATTATAATGTTCTTCAATACCAACTACTATCGATGAAAATAAAATTGCCGTTGTCGAAAGTGCGGGTACTGTTATGGTAAACGAATTTGAATTTACTTCTACCGAGTTTTCTGTTAATGCATTGTCGGTGTGCGATAAGAACGTTTCAGTTGACGGTAACGAAGACAATTGTAATGTTGTATAATTTCCGTCGTTAATTCTGCATTCATTGAGATTTACTGTTACGCTACGTTCGGAATTCATGTCGCGGTTCACAATAATTACAGTCATCGAGTCGGCGGCTTCATTCAATGAGGTGTAAGCCGAAACAGTATTTTCAAGCGAAGAAGTACTGGAAACACTGTAATTTTTGGCATACCGGCTGAAAAGATGCAATGTTTCCCACATACCAACTTCCCAACTCCAGGGAGTGAGGTATTCAACGCCATTATTGGCAAAAGTGCCCAGTATCGAACTATATACCACAGAACATATATTCGGATCTGAGTTAGAGGGCCCCCACTCGCTAATGCCACAGGTTATACCATGATTTTCACCGAAATATTCTATCAACCAATCGTCAATACGTTTGAAAATATATTCTTTTGTCAGCGAATTGTCCCAACTACCATTAATTGTTTTCACACCATTGGCACCGGGATAATCATAACCTGTATCATAATACATCCGGTGAACCTGCAGGGCATCCAAGTCAGTTGGTGCATACGGATAATTATGAAGGTCTACCACATCGAGCAGCCTTATGCCTGTTGCATTTTCTTCGTCTGATATCCGTTTAAGGAAGTATTCAAGCCAACAATAATATTTTCCGTCTATTCGGATACTCTCGTCGCCCCATTTATACCATTGCCATTCACTGGTGGTAACCGGGCCGCAAATTTTAATTTCAGGAAACAAGGCACGGGCTTTTTTAGCTACCTCTATAAAACGATCCATAAATTCCGAAGCGGGTAACAGGCCATCGGACATAACATCGTCGTGGGTCCCGTTCCATATATCCGGTTCGTTATCCATGTTCCAGTAAGCAAACTGGTTCTTGCTTAATCCGATTCCATCTGTACCAAACCAGTGATCGAGGATAGCAACAGTAGAGTCGGCAGGCCATTCCATAGTATACAGTGTAATGTCTCCCTCTACCAGTGCCGGGCCTCCCGGATCATCCTCATTTGGTACACCCCCTCCGGCCAAATTCTGGTAAACGCCCTGCCACCATTGCGACTGGTTATATTCCCAGTCGTTGAAATTATGTTCGGTATTGGAAGCTACCCTGCCAAGTAACTGGAACGCCCACATTACCTGCATTTCAGGATGATTATCAGCAATGTATTCCGATATTCCATCCCAATCATTACCGTAAACATTATTATACCAGTCGGGGTGGCTTGTTATTTTTCTGCGCCAGTTATATTTGGTTGCATTATTACCTCCGCACATGCGTACAAAACGCAAACCTGCATCTTTATAAAATGACACAGGTTTATCAAACGTATTGTTTCGTCCATAGATGTTTGGCGATATAGCCTTTTTGTCCTGGGCGGCATTAACAGTTATGGTAACATCCTGTGCAAATACTGTTTTTGCTCCCATACAACACAGTAATGCCAACAAGAAATATTGTTTTATATAATAAAATTTCATTTGTTTATTTTTTAATTTTTAATGGTCAGATGCCCGCCTGACCGGACAGGCAGGGAACTTACCATGATAGAATAATCATGCTCGTGTTTTTATCATGGACGTTTCATTCTATTCAATAATTAATTTTCTCGTCATCAGCAATGATCCAAAATTTGCTTTCAGGATATATAAACCTTTATTCAAACCGGAAACATCAATTACTTCAACCCCAGAACCATTACATATGTGATTTATTAATAGCTTTCCTTCAATTGAAAAGATATGGATTTCTCCTGCACTGTTTACGGAATGATTCTCAATGTACAGGTATCTATCTGCTGGAACAGGATAAATCTTGATTCTATCTTCACTGACAGGATTTATAGCTGAAAGGGACACACTATCAAAGTTAACCCAATTTAAGTCAAAGCCTCCTGTAAAAGTCAATTTAAGTATTTTATTTT
>CAYUAV010000246.1:0-6206 GCA_964442665.1 uncultured Bacteroidales bacterium | reverse complement strand
ATCAACTATGAAAGCCTTTTGTCAGCTTGAACAAATTGAGGAATTTAACAATCTCCTGTTGCGCACCCGTGCGTCAGAATCAAGATTTAAGGAATATGAGGATATTGAAGGGAATCCTTATTCGAATAAAGAACTCATCCCCGGGACTATTGTTTTTGTTTCGGGAAATCATGTCGATAACCTGCCTTTGCGCTACAACTGGTACTCGAAGGATATGGAATTTGAATACCAGGGTAATGTTCTTGCATTGCCCCACACACAGGATATTGATTATATAATGATAGACGGAAAAAAATACGTCCCTTTTTACTACCTGAAAAACCTGAATGGATTCCTGATTGAACTATACAAGGGCAATTATAGCCTGTTCCGTCGTGAAGATGTTCGCTTTGTTGAAGCCAAACCGCCGCAATCGGGCTATGAAGAGTATCAACCGGCTAAATTTCAGTGGTTCCGTTCAGAATATATTGTCATCAGTAAGAATGGGGAAATAATCGAGCTCGATTTGAATAAAAAGAAACTACCGCTTCAGTTTCCGGACCTAAAGGAAAAGATAAAAAATTATATAAGCGATAACAAGCTGAATATTAAAAAGGAGGAAGATCTGATCAGGTTATTCCGGATGATTAATTCATAATTTTTTCTGAAGCCGCTGTTAAAAATATATTACATCATATTATTCAAAAAATAATCATTCAAAGAGCTCCATAACTTCTTCCTGTGTAATTCCTTTCAGGCTGTTATTGACAAAGGCATCGGCCAGTTTGGCTTTACGCTCCTGCAACTGAAGTATTTTTTCTTCCAGCGTTTTCCGTGAAATGAAACGATACACAAAAATATGTTTCTCCTGCCCTATACGATGTGCACGGCTAATTGCCTGCATTTCAGCTGCCGGATTCCACCAGGGATCAAGAATGAAAACATATTCCGCCGCCGTAAGATTCAGACCTACGCCACCTGCTTTCAGAGATATTAAAAAGAAGGTATAGTCGGAGTTATGCTGAAATTTTTCAATCTCGGATTCACGATCGCGTGTTTCACCTGTCAGCCATGCATATTTAATACCGGCATTGTCGAGATATGAAGCAACGAGTTCCAGATGTTTTACAAAGGAACTAAAGACGAGTGCTTTATGCCCCTGCTTATGCAGGTTTTGAAGATTACGGGTTATTTCGTCATATTTCCCCGATCCGGAAAAATATTCATTATCAGTAAGTGCCGGATGATTGGCTATCTGGCGTAGCTTTGTCAGTGATTGTAATATAGCAATTGCCGATCGGTGAAATCCCTCCCGTGATAGTTTTTCAATAACCAGATTTCTGGCTTTCGACTTCTCCCGTTCATAGTAAGTCTCCTGTTTTTCGTCCATGTCGCAATATATAATTTGCTCATTAACGGATGGTAATTCAGGCTCGACCTCCATTTTCGACCTGCGGAGAATAAACGGTGATATGAGTTTCAACAATTTTTCCTTTTTATCTTCATCCGAATTTTTTTCGATGGGTAACTGAAACTCCGACTGAAAAAAACTTAGATTTCCCAGCAGACCCGGATTCAAAAAGTTCATCTGCGACCATAAATCGGTCAAAGAATTCTCAATTGGCGTTCCGGTGAGCACTATACGATTTTCAGATTTTAGCTGAATTACGGACTGATATGTCTTTGAACCGGGATTTTTGATCATCTGACTTTCGTCTAATACGATATACAAAAATTCCAGGAGCATGAAATGTTCCAGATCGTTTCGCAGGATACCGTATGATGTAATGATAATATCGCTGTTTCCGTACAGTTCGCTTATATTTCTGCGGCCCGGCCCTATATAGGTTTGAATATTTAATGCAGGCGCAAACCGCTTTGTTTCGTTTATCCAGTTATGAACCAACGAAGTGGGTACTATAATAAGTGAAGTTTTATTCCGTGTTACGGTTTCATCTTCATTAACATTAAAAAGGGAAAGCTGACCGGAAGACCCGGTCGGAGCAGAAATTATCTTCAAACCATTACTGCCGGCTTCAGCATGAACACGGCGGAGTATGGTTAATGTCTGCAAGGTTTTGCCAAGACCCATGTCGTCTGCAAGACAGCCTCCGAAACCGTTTCCATAAAGCCTGAACAACCAGCTATATCCTGTAATCTGGTAGTGACGTAATTCGGCTGTAATGCCTTCCGGAACAGGTTCTGTTCCGGCATTTGCATTAATCAGGTTCATCAGATTTTCCCTGAACGTAGCAGATATTCCTGTTATATTCCTGTTAATAAGTGGGAAATGTTGTTTCTCCAGTCTGATCGAACCTCTATCAACTTTTGCAAAACTCAGCAGGTCGCGATAGTTCTCGAACCACTCGATTGGCAAAATCACAACCTTTCCATCGGGTAACATGAATTCTCTTTCTCCTTTCAGGATATTGGCAGAAATGGAGGCAAAAGGAATTTTAAATTCGCCAAATTCAACCGACGCGTGAATATCGAACCAGTCATTATTCTTCTCCGATACTTCAATTTTAAGATCGAGATTTTCCAGGTAGTATTCTTTATTGAGTCTGTCCTGTGCAATTGAGAATCCTGACTTTCTAAGCAGTTCACTGTTCTGATTTATCCAGTTAATTGTCTGGTAACCGGTATTCTTATCTTCATTGCTTTTTGCCAGGGGAATGAAATAGGGACCCTCGCGGTTCACCAATCCAAATGACAAAAGTGTGGCTATACACTCATTCTCGAACTTATAATTGCGCTGCAGTCGTATAAAACGAACCACATCATCACTGTACTGACAGCTTACTTTTAATTCGGTTTTACGATTGGCGTAGTAAATACTTTTTTCGTCGTACAAGAATTTTAGAACATAAAAATACCGGCCGCTTAAATCCCGCTCAATAGATAAAGTGGGTTCAGGATTGGTATCTTTATCGATAATTGAAAAACCCTGTGCATTTACCCTGTATTTTTTAATGGCATTGCGAACAAATGTTTCAAAGTATATTTTCTCTGCCGACCGGGGAATACTGATATATTCCTTCTCGAAAAAAGGCTGCAGTTTTTTCCCGTCAATATCGCGAAATACAAACATTTTATCATCGATCAGTGCACAGCAGGGTACATCCATAACAATCTGACCCTCCTTACCTGTCAGGTGCATTTCGGTACCATTATGTTCGATGCTTAAAAAATATTTAATGCCCTGTTCTGAGCGGATAAAATTAAACACAACCGAGCCTTCCTGCTCCACTACTTTGATCCGGTCACTTTCATATACATTATTCTGCAGCAATTTCTGATACACAGGAACCGGATTAAATAAAAGAATATCCAGACATCGTGCCATACGTTTCTCGATAAAGGGCCTGATGTGTTTTTCAAACAATTCGCCGGTAATCCCGGCCATAAAATCGCGGCTTGTGAGTCCTCTTTTCTTTGAAAAATGTTTTAAAAGATTCTGATCGTTGTATTCTTCAATGATCCTGACAAGCTGAAGTTCCTCGGGAGATATTATATTTTCGTACGTCGAAAGATTTAACCGGGTAATCCGATCGTATATTACAAAACTACCCTTCTGACGATCGGGCCTGACAAGGTATGGCGCAAAAACTAATCCAAGTATCCGATGCCCGGTGAGGGTAATAATAAAATGCAGATCCATCCTGCAAAATTGTGAATTATCAGCGATGTGAAAAAATATCGTAACACTGAAATTCAGATTTCATCTAATAATATATATCAAGATATACAGGTAAATGGTCGCTAAAGCCTCCATTATACGAAGGACCTGTGTATGTGCGAAAAGGCTTTCTTCCTCCGTATTTTTCATCTTCGGTAAGTAAAAAATCAAAATCGGCAATATGGACACACGCTTCGCAGGTATGTAATTCATTTCCTGTATTTTTTAAAAGCGCTCCAGATACCATAATCTGATCGAACATATTCCATGATGTACGATACCGGTATGTTCCGCAATTGAATTTATCAGCCAGACTTTCCGATAAATTGTATAATATGCCGCACTGATAAGGAAAGCCCGATTTATGTGTTTTTAATGATACTTTTATACTGGGGCTTGTTGGCTCATCATTAAAATCGCCGGTTACTACAATTTGGGCACATCTGTCATGATACAATATGGAATCGATCGATTTTCTAAGAACCTTCGCTACAAACATCCGGTAAGGCTCCGATTTTTTTATACCCCCCATACGCGAAGGCCAGTGATTAACAAAAACATGCAGGGTATCCCCGGAATGTATTAACGTTTTGAAATAGAGTATGTCACGTGTGGCCTTCATGGTATTGCCCGGGAAAGAGATATTCAAGGGATAACCGGCTATGGCGGCAACGATATCACTTCGATATAGTATGCCAACATCTATTCCGCGACGATCCGGCGAATCGAAATGAATGATCCTGTATGGATATTTTTCAAGAGGTGTATTATAAATCAGTTCCTGTAAAACATGTTTGTTCTCAATCTCGGCAAGACAAATAATTTCAGGCGGTTCTTCTTCACCAACGGCTACTATGGTTTTATAAAGATTCAAGGTTTTCGCGTAATAGCGTGCCGGGGTCCAGTGTTTTGTTCCATCCGGAAGGAATTCTTCATCATTTTTAAGGCTGTCATTATCTGTATCGAAAAAATTTTCAGTGTTGTAAAACATGATTCGTATATCACCGCGTTTTTTATCTTTACCGGCAGGGTAAAACTGATAGAACAGCATCTGTATGGAAAGACAACCCAGAATTAAGAATATTGCAAAAAAGACCCTATTCGTTGTGTTCATAAGCTCCTAAATCGGGATAGCCATTAGTGGTACGTGGATTACCGTTAAAATCGAGTTGCACTTGAGGAATCCCCTAAATTAAATCCAAACTGCCCGAATTGATGGATTCTGAATTTGTATTTAAATCAGAATCGTATTCGCCGAATGCAATACTATCGTTAATAAAGTCTGGGGCTTCATTATAGTTCACCAATATAAACCGGATTGTATCAAATTTCGAATAATCTAATATTCGTATGTTGTTGGAATACAAATAGGAAGCCATTCCCTGGGCATATAAGATCAGTGGCATAGCACCTCTAAAAATCAGTCGATCAAAACAACTGAATATCTCACAAATTTTTTCTTTATGTGAATCAGTTAATAAATCCATACCATGAAGATAACGTAATTTTTAAAACTAACATGAAAGGGCTCAATTTTAATCAAAATGTTAGTGTTTATTCCAAAAACTACCCTGTATGGTTCTGGTTAAGCCAGATTAGGATATAAAAACTAGGGTATTTATCTGCTTGAAAGTGAACAATTAATCGATCATTCATTACTAATTTTCTTTTTTATTAATGCTTATCTGCAAACATCTGTGAAAATGAAACAGAGGAATAGTTCAACGTATGAAGTATTCCTCTGATCCGGATAATATCTTAAATAAAAGGATTTTATTGCTGGTAAAAGCTATTCACTAATAGCTCCCTCCATCTTCCCACTTAATTGAGCTAATATTATCTCCCCAATACCACTTTTTCCATAAAATTTGCTTCATCTTCTTATTATGAAGATTAGTTTCCCTAATTACGTAGTAATCAAAAATTCCAGGGCCACTGGAATAAGATAGACTTTTACCATTGAAATCATTATGTTCATAGAAAGTGATCCAGGTAGATAAGCCACTTCCATCTCCATAAATGGAAGATATTTTATCATCCCAACCGCTACTGGATAAGCTTTTTATTCCATGATGGTTACCACTGTGCCAATTGGCATAGGTTGGTGGATATAATCTGGCTCCTCCATAATTTATGTTCTCATAGCAGTCGACAGTTAGCTGAGGTGAAGTTACGCTTTTCAAATTCGAATCGAATGTTGAATGACTAATAAGGTATAATTCAGCTTCTTCACCCGTATTAAATAACCTTACTTCATCATTTGTATATTGGATTACCGAAGAGGTGGGTAAGGTAAAGACTTCAAGTAGAAGTTTATTATCATCTGTTGACGGAAATATTACGGTATCATTTTCCACATCATTGTAATAACTTAGAGTATATACATCATCCTGATAGATATACTCTTCTTCAATCAAATCAAATGCTGAATTCTCCTTTTCAATTTCTTTACTGCAACTTAAAATTAAAAGGCAGATAAATAAAATAAAATAGCACTACTGACCGACTAAAACTATAAGTTTTAATTTTAAGAGGGGCTACTCCCCGA
>CAYUAV010000245.1:0-6213 GCA_964442665.1 uncultured Bacteroidales bacterium | reverse complement strand
AGGGAAACCCTCGCTCCATTCCGAAGGCCAGTGCATGATATGTTCCGGATTTGCTTTTTTCCATAAGGCAAAATCAAGAGGATTTCTTTTTTCTGTTTGTCCTTCCAGTTCACGCGTATTGGAAAGCATGTCTTCGATTTTTCGTCCCGATAATTTTCCGTAATGATACTTTTTATTATATGCGTCGATATTAAAGTACACCGAACCGTTGACTTCGTATGCATAGCCTTCGGCAATGATTTTCCGGATCATTTCCTGCTGCTCAATAATATGACCTGATGCCTGCGGTTCAATACTTGGCGGAAGGGTATTTAATTCCTTTAAAACATCCTGAAAAACTAATTTATATTTTTGTACAATTTCCATGGGTTCGAGTTGTTCCAGCCGGGCTTTTTTACCGATACGATCTTCACCTGCACCTGAGAATTCATCTTCCAGGTGCCCCACATCGGTAATATTCCGTACATAACGAACTTTATATCCCAGATACAGAAGATAACGGTATAACACATCGAATGTAATGGCCATGCGTACATGACCCAGATGAGGTTCACTGTAAACCGTGGGACCACAGACATAGAGTCCGACAAAAGGTGGATGGAGCGGAATAAATTGTTCTTTTTTACGGGTAAGCGAATTATAAATATAAAGAGGATGTTCCATTATACCTTTATAATAATGTAACGGGTAAAATGCAAAGGTAAAAATTATTGCAGGCCACTGCGGTCAAATTTTCAACCTTTTGTCAGGTTTTGCTGCTCCAGGCCGATAAAGCTTCTTTTGCCGATTCATACCCGATCTGAAAAATCGTTTTTGCCTGTTTCAGGTCCAGTAAACCGAACTTGCTGAGCTGAGGGGGCTCAATAAACAGATCGATAAATTCCTTTTTTCTGTATATCTCCGATGCAACTGCCATATGAAATGTCCGTTCTATTACCTGGATAGGACTTTTCACTTTATCCTGTTCACCCAGCGGATTAACATGCGCAGCAATAATCTTACGGCACCTCTCTCTGATGGGCTCGACAGGCAGGTTGTCTATTACCCCGCCATCCGTGTAAAGAACACCGTTAATAACCGGCATTTCGAATAAAATAGGAATACTTGACGAGGCCAGAAGTATGTCGATAAGTTGACCTTTTTCGAAATATGCTATTTTGCCATCACGGAAATTTGTTGCCGCTACCACAAGCGGAATTTTCAAATCTTCAAGGCTGGAGGTTTTAAGAAACTTTTTCAGAATATTCTTCAATCCGTCAACTTTAAAAAAACCTGATCGCGGTAACGAGATACGCACAAGTTCGTAAAGTCTTTTTTTGGAAAAAATATCAAGTATTTCATAAGGAGAATATCCTTCTGAAAAAAAAGCTCCGGCAATGGCTCCTGCGCTGGTACCTGAAATAATATCGATTTGTATTTTATGTTCAACGAATGCCTGCAATATTCCTATATGGGCGATACCTCTTGCGGCCCCTCCACTCAGTACGACTCCCGTATGATATTTCTTTGGGAATATTTTCATCGCAACAAATATACCGGGAACTAAATTAAGATAAAGTTTGTTATTAAATTAACAAAACAATATCCGATGATGAAAGTACTGCGCATAGCATTTTTCGATGCAAAACCTTATGACCGGGATTCGTTTGATGAGATCAATAAAAAATATGGTTTTGAGATAAAGTATTTCCGGTATCATTTGACCCCCGATAATATTATTCTGGCACAGAACTTTGATATTATTATCGTTTTTGTGAACGATACAATTAATAAAACAATGATCGATTCACTTGTGTCATTCGGAGTAAAACTTATTGCCCTGCGTTCCGCCGGATTTAATAATATCGATCTGCATGCTGCAAAGAACAGGATAAAGGTAGTGCGGGTACCGGCATATTCGCCTAACGCTGTTGCAGAACATACTATTGCATTAATGATGACTTTGAACCGTAAAATTCATCGTGCTTATTTCCGGACACGCGATGCGAATTTTGCCCTGCATGGTTTGCTGGGTTTCGATATGTACCGGAAAAAAGCCGGTGTAATAGGAACCGGTAAAATCGGTAAAGCTCTTATTAAAATACTCCTTGGTTTCGGCATGGAGGTTATGGCCTATGATCCATATCCTGATGAGGAATTTGCGGACATTGAAAAAATTGAGTATACGGAACTCGATACATTATTTATGGAATCGGATATTATTTCACTCAATTGCCCGCTGACCAAAGAGACTGAATACCTGATAAATAAGAATACAATTTCGAAAATGAAAAATGGTGTAATGCTTATCAATACGGGCAGAGGCCGATTAATAAAAACCTACGACCTGATCCAGGGGCTAAAATCGGGGAAAATAGGATCGGCAGGGCTCGATGTATATGAAGAAGAAAGCCAGTATTTTTTTGAGGATTTATCGGATCGGATCCTGACCGACGATACACTTGCGCGCTTACTTACCTTTAATAATGTAATCATTACTTCGCATCAGGGTTTTTTTACAAAAGAAGCCATGCATAATATTGCCGAAACTACCATGAAGAATATCAGCGATTTTATTCAGGGCAAAGGACTTGTAAATGAAGTCAAAGTTAGTGATGGATAAAGGATTGTTTAGTTTGGATCAGTTCTTTATTAACCTAAATAAAGGGTAATCAATTGCGATTACCCTTCCCATGATTTATTAACCTCTCAAAAATGAGGCAAACAATTGCATTTCTTTGAAAAAATCAATGAATTCAACTCTTACTTGCTCAAAGATAAACTCTGATTCATGATTAGGATATACCAGAATGTTTTCAACTACCTGACAAAATGTAAAAGTATCGGGAATATTTCGGTATCAGCAGTGTCGAAAATGAAATCCGTTATACGATCAGATTATTATTCGATCGCCCAGTTTTTTTGAGAAGTTTTTCTTCAGATTATTAAGCACGATATATTTTTGCTGAAGGAGTATCAGGTTTTCGGTATCCATGTTTTTTTGCGCCGAAACGATGGCTTCCTGCGTTTCTTTTATCATTTCAATAACTTTTTTATTCTTGAATGCCATAACCAGTTCGGGTACAATTTCACGCAATTTCATGTCCTCGGTTTGGGGGAGTACTTCATTTTTTCGCCAGATAGAGCTTAATTCGTAATTTTCTGTTGTCAGATCCACTGCAATTTTACAAATATCGGAGTCCTGATGATGTGTAAAATGCTGATCGATGAATTGCTCTTCATCAATCCAGATGCGGGTCATTTCTTCGAATATTTTTTTATAAACCGGGTGCTGAAATTCAAGCTCATCATTTTGGATCTCATGAATAATATAAGTCAGAACAGTTGGATTATCATCATCTTTTAACCGTAATTCCTCGTTAGCATATCGGAGTAATATCCTGATAAGTTCTTTCTCGTGCGGATAATTATTGCCTAACTGAATTTCCTGTCTGACGGTAACCTGGTTGGGAGCGACGTATCCAGGAGAATAATCCGATCTTCCTGTTCTTTCAAGTAATTTATTCCGTCGTATTTTATAGGTTTCGTTGAAGAGTAACGGCTCATCGATATCGAGTATTTTGCTGCATTCCCTGATATAAACAGAGCGAATAATGTTATCGGGTATAACAGCTACAGAACGAACTACATCGCTTATAAGCGTCGCCCGTTTAACAGGATCGTTCTCGGCATCTTTAGCCAGGAGACGTGTTTTAAACTTAATGAAATCAGTTTCGTTGGTTTGTATAAATTCAGTAAACTCCTTATTCCCATGTTTTTGAGAAAACGAATCGGGATCTTCTCCTTCGGGAAGCAGAAGTACTTTGACATTAAGTCCTTCTTCGAGTATCAGGTCAATTCCGCGGAGCGATGCCTTTATTCCTGCTTCATCGCCATCGTAGAGTACGGTAATGTTTTTTGTAAATCGTTTTACTAATCGTATTTGTTCGCCGGTAAGAGCTGTCCCCGACGAAGCAACAACATTTTCGACGCCTGCCTGGTGCAGGCTTAAGACATCGGTATACCCTTCAACCAGGTAACATTTATCCTGTCTTGTGATCGCATTTTTTGCATAGAATAATCCGTACAGGACATTACTTTTATGGTAGATTTCCGATTCAGGTGAATTCAGGTACTTTGCAGTATTCTCGGCTTTTTTAATTATACGCCCGCCAAAACCTATAACCTGGCCTGATATGCTGTGAATAGGGATTATAATGCGCCCTGAAAACCGGTCGAATTTGTAATTTCCCTTATCGATAGTAAGTCCGGTTTTAATAAGGTATTCTTCTTTGTAACCTTTTTCAAATGCCAGCCTGGTGAAAGCATCGCGCGATTCAAATGAATACCCCAGCTGAAATTTTTCAATATTGTGTTCACGAAGCCCTCTTTCTTTAAGGTAACTTAATCCGACAGCACGTCCTTCTTCGCGGTTATTTAACCATTCCCTGAACTGTTTGGCAGCAAAATCGGTTAGTGCAAGCAGACTTTCGCGCTCGTTTTTTTCACGAATTTCATCAGGGCTTTGCTCATGTTCGATGATCTCAATATGATATTTTTTTGCCAGGTATTTCAATGCTTCAGGATAAGAAAGCTTTTCATGTTCCATGATAAAGCTAATGGCATTACCCCCGATACCTGAGCTGAAACATTTAAAGATTCCTTTCGAAGGGGAAACAAAGAACGAAGGAGTTTTTTCATTGGTAAAAGGACTCAGGCCCTTATAGTTGGTCCCGGCCTTTTTAAGCTTTACAAAATCGCCGATAACTTCCACTATGTCAATGGCAGCAAATATTTTATCGATAGTGGACTGGTCAATCATACGAGGATAATTTCAGGGCTGATGGCGACAGGTAAAAGTACTATTTTTTACTATACCGGTGAAGGTATTCTTACAGGGCATGTTTGTTTTTCATTATTTTTGTCTGACTTCATTTTGTTTTATTATGAAAAAACTGGTAGTTCTCACAGGCTCGGGAATGAGTGCCGAAAGCGGACTTAAAACCTTTCGCGATTCGGGAGGATTATGGGAGAATTACGATGTAATGCAGGTTGCCAGTTATGATGGCTGGCTGCAGGACCGCGAACTAGTGTTACGTTTTTATAATGAAAGGCGCGCTCAGTTAAAAAATGCCAAACCCAATGCCGGACATATCGGACTGGTAGAACTAGAAGAATATTTCGATGTCGATATCATTACTCAAAATGTTGATAATCTGCATGAGAGAGCCGGAAGCCGCAGTGTACTTCATTTACACGGAATCCTTACCAAAGCCAGGAGTACCGGGAATGAAAACCTGGTGTATGATATCGGGTATAACAGTATAACCATTGGCGATACATGTGAAGAGGGGTATCAGCTCCGGCCTCATATTGTATGGTTTGGCGAACCTGTACCGGCTATCCATGAAGCTGCGCAAATAGCAGGCAATGCTGATATTTTTGCGGTAATAGGCACATCGCTGGTTGTTTATCCGGCAGCCGGACTGATTGATTATGTTCCTGATAATGTTCCTATATACCTTATCGATCCGAACGAAGTGAGAGTACCACCATACAGAAAAGTCGAAATAATTAAAGAAAATGCCGGCACCGGAGTTAAGATATTAACAGAAAAACTGGTGAAAAATAAATAATTGCCTCAATGAAACGATTAGTGATTTTGTGCTTTGCTTTTTTACCCTTGTTATCTGATGCTCAGCGATTTAAAGGAGGTGCGCTTGTCGGGTTTAATGTCAGTCAGATCGATGGTGATTTCTGGGCAGGTTATAATAAAGCTGGCCTGGTGGGAGGGGCTTATGTATTCACTAAATTCAGGGATAACTGGGGAGCTCAGATGGAAATACGGTATTCTGCAAAAGGATCGGCAAATTCAATAAACAGTGCCGATCACCGGAAAATTCGCCTGCAGTATATTGAAATTCCTTTGCTGGCAACCTATGATATCTTTAAAGATTTTCAGGCTCAGGGAGGTGTTTCGTTAGGGTATCTTTTCAATGCTGCACAAAACGACGGATATGGCTACGAAACATTTGATCAGTTTGATAAGTACGAGATAGCACTGAGTATAGGTGTGAATTATGAAGTTCTTGAAAAATTAAGTATTAATGCGCGGTTTTCCTATTCCATCCTGCCGACATATGCTATGTACAGCGGAGCATCATTTCCCTATGCCATGTTTAATAATATAATCTCGTTTGTTCTTTTTTACAGGATTGGAGGATAACAGGTATC
>CAYUAV010000244.1:0-6218 GCA_964442665.1 uncultured Bacteroidales bacterium | reverse complement strand
GGTTCCACATAAAAAAACATGACATCCTGACAATTGAGCCGGGTATTTATTTTATTACACTGCAAAATAATAACGGTTCTGTTACCCATCGGTATATCAGGCAATAGTACTTTATTGCCGGGATTGGTAAGTCCGGAATCGGAACAGGAGTATAATGATGCATTGATAAAAAGTGAGTATAGATGCTCTTAGCGATTATGCTTATCCCTAAATTTGTTGGAAGTATAAATAATTGTTTTATAAATGATTTAAGATCACTGCTATGAATACAACTAAAATACATATATCAATGCGTTATCAAGCCCCGGTTTTTATCATTTCCATCTTCTCCATGGTTGTTACACTTCGAGCACAAACAACCAATCCGTCCTTACCGCATCTTGTGCACAAAGACGGTCGTCATGCATTGATCGTTGATGGTGAGCCGTTCCTGATCCTGGGTGCGCAATGCAATAATTCCAGTGCATGGCCGGCTATCCTTCCCAAAGTATGGTCTGCTATGGAAGTGCTTCATGTGAATACACTCGAAATACCGGTGTATTGGGAACAATTTGAACCACAACCGGGCACGTACGATTATCACATCGTTGACACCATCATCACCCAGGCACGCCGGCATGGTTTGCGCTTGGTGCTTCTGTGGTTTGCCACATGGAAAAACGGATCGAATCATTACATGCCGCAGTGGATGAAACTGCAGCCGGAGAAATACCCTAATATTACCGGCAGGGACGGGAGGCAGATCGACTCGCCTTCTCCCCATTCTCAGGCCACGCTTGAGGCTGACATTAAAGCGTTTTCGGCTTTCATGCGTCATTTGAAAGAGTATGACCGGCAGCACACAGTCATCATGGTGCAGGTCGAAAATGAACCGGGCTCCTGGGGCACTGTGCGTGACTATTCGCCCCGGGCACAAAAGATCTTTGACAGCCCCGTGCCTGCCGAAGCACTCTCGGCGGCGAACATATCCCCGGAATCCAACCGTAACTGGACCGAAGTTTTCGACCGCGATGCCGATGAATTCTTCCAGGTCTGGCATGTGGCAACCTATATAGGTAAAGTTGCTGCTGCGGGCAAGGCGATCTATCCGATCCCGCTTTATGTAAACGGTTCGATCCGCGACCCGTTGAAACCCGGCTGGCCGCCGGCATACGAGGTGGGCGGCCCCAATGACAATGTTTTCGGGCTCTGGAAAGCCGCGGCGTCGGCAGTTGACATCCTCTCGCCCGATATTTACATTAATGATACCGAAGCCTATCTGAAAGTCCTCGAATTATACAGCCGTATGGACAATCCGTTGTTCGTCCCGGAAACCACAGGATTCGGTGCTTTTACCCGCTTTTTTTATGCCGCGCTGGGATATGGTGCCATAGGGTATGCTCCGTTTGGTATGGATGATATGCGAATTTTTTATGGGCAAGATGGCAATCCTTTGTCGCCCGAAGAAAGATATGAGGCTACTGCTCTCAATTACCGACTGTTCAGGCCCATGGCCGGGCAGATCGCACAATTGAATTTCGATGGCAGGATTCAGACTGCCGTCCAATTAGCCGTCGATCCTGATGCCGAACCGGGTAATCCTGTTGACCAGGAGAATTATGTCACCGACCAGTCACTTCATTTTGATGGCTGGGATGCCGATATTGCTTTTGGCACATTCTACCGTATGGCACGTTCTCCATCGCAACCCGAAACACCTGACGGGCGCATTCTCATTGCCGAACTAAATAAGGGACAGTATCTGCTGGCCGGCTATCATTGTCGTGTCATGTTTTGCCCCACGGGTAAAAACGAGGGCCAGCCATGGGAGTATCTGATCGTCGAGGAAGGGCGCTATGCAGAAGGCGTATTCAAAGCCGATCGCATTCTCAACGGCGATCAGACCGACTGGGGCCTGAATTTCTCTGAACCTGCCGTGCTGCGCGTTTCTGTTTATTTGAGGTAGGCGGGTAAGCGGGCGGTACGTGTTATGATAGTTTGCAGTTGCTTTTAAATGAGGCTATTCATCCTTTCAGGCAAATAAGGGGGCTGTATCAAAAGAGCTCTTGATGTTTATTAAGGATTCGACTCCGCTCAGCCTGACATTTGATATGCAGATAGTTGTCACACTGAGCGTAGTCGAAGTGTAGGTCACTGATACTTTTTTGAGACAGCCCCTTCTGAAGCTTTACGGTTTTAGCGGACCCTGCACCCGCCGGGGGCTGTCTGGCATACATTTATAAAAAACGGAGAGTGTTCTGTTCACGTCGATTTTACAGGGAGCAACAGACGATATTTAACTTTAGCCGGAAGACCGTTGACAATTACTGGAAGACCATTTACATCCGTTGGAAGACTGCTTACACTCGTTGGAAGACTGCTTACACTTGTTGGAAGACTGCTTACATTCGTTGGAAGACCATTTACATCCGTTGGAAGAACGTTTACACTCGTTGGAAGACTGCTTACATTCGTTGGAGGAGCATTTACACTCGTTGGAAGACCATTTACATCCGTTGGAAGAGCGCTTACACTCGTTGGAAGACCATTAACACTGAGTCTGTGTGAGTCTGGTTACTCAACTACTCTTTTGAAACAACCTCTTTTGAAGCTCTGTGGTCTGGCGGTGGTATGTAACCAGGTTTCTGATGTTGCGGTCCTGAGCTGGTATCTGTTAAAAATTGTATACGGATTTCGGATGTAAAAGAGAGCCGGCAACATCGTAGTATAACTCGATAGGATCATATTGGTTTTTTGTTATTATGGAATTATATTGTAATTTGTTCTGGTATAAAAGGTAAGTATTGAGATAAACAGGAATTTTATTTTTCCCTTAATTTGTTGGAGGCATAAATGATTAAAAACTTGCTGAAACAATTGTTTTTATAAACGAGTTGTGCTTAATAATTATTAACACTTTGCAATGAGACTAGATTTCATTTTAGTTTTAAGCTTTTTTATGATGTCATGTAACTCAGATAAGATCACAAACAAGAAGGATCGTATTCAAACCGATTATTCAGATACAGTCTTTATTGCCATTGATCCAATTAATATTTCTATAGTGAACTCTGAGTATGATGATTATAATTCATATGTTGGGTTTTCCTTGACAATGGATCATTTATTGATTTTTTCGACTAATCGAAATTCCAAAGGGAATAATTTTGACCTTATAAGCTATAACTTAGTGTTGACAAGTGATCATACAAAACCCGATACTTCAACCTATCAGTTTTATATCAAAAAGGATTCCTTGTTTAATAAAAATCTTCCCTTTATAAATACCGATTATAATGAGTACGGTACTTATCTTCAATTAATTGATTTCACTCCTGGTAGTCATTCCCGATTGGATAAGGACAGTTTACTATTATTTATAACAAGAGATGAGAAAGGCAATCAGGATATATTGTATAAAAAATATTCTCATTTGACCTATAATTCTGATTATATTGCCCTTGAAAATAATTTCAGAAATGCAACACTCTTAAATTCTGATTACAATGATGCTTATACATCAATTTCATCCGATTTTAAAAAATTATTTTTTTGTTCAGATAGAAGTGGCGACTTTGATATATACCAATTGAGCTCCTCGATAGATGCAAACGTATACCATATGTTGTATAATAATGTTAAATCTCAAATAGATAAAATTGACCAACTAAATAGCCCCAAGGACGATAAATGTCCTTTTATAAATTGGAATTTTATGATATTTGCTTCAAACAGAAAGGGAGGATATGGTGGTTATGATCTATATTACTCTATTTATAAGGAAAATAAATGGAGCAAACCGAGAAATTTTGGCAAAAAGATTAATACCGAATATGATGAGTATAGACCAATAACTGTTGATAATGATGTCATGATATTTTCATCAAACAGACCTTGCGGGAAGGGAGGTTTTGATTTATATATTGTAAGAATAGACGATATCAAAAAAAATAATTACTAATCACAACACTCGGTGCTATGAAAAGCACTCTTAAGCAATGCTGGCCTTTCACACATGGGATACTAACGTACACCGGAAAAACTTAAAGTAACTTGATAATTTAACCATAAAACCAATCGCACTACTCAAACCGCGGGCCGTTGACGATAATTGGATATAAATGTGTATAATGAAGCTATAGTATTTTAATACTTAAATTACAATTTTTTATTTAATACATTAGTTATAAATTATAAAAGTGAATACGAAAGACTCATCTGCCTTTCTTCAATTTTTAACTATTCATTAATCCCATTTTATGCATTGAAATATTGAAATAAGTAGTTATGTATTGCAAGTCAGGCATTTGAGCTTCTATTGCATTGCATTAGAAAAGTGAAAAAACTCTCTATCCTTTTAGAGGCGTGAGTCTCAGCAATAATGCTTATTCACCCTTTTTCATTCAACTTTCTAATGCATAAAATGGGTTAATTAAAAAAGAATGATTATGATGACTCAAAGTAAATTTAATCAACCCTCAAAGTTAAGAATTATGGCTTTGATACCTCTGGCAATAATCCTTTTAATCAGGGTTAGCAGAGTAAATGCACAAAATAATTCAAATGTTGTGATTGCGGTTGAACCCGTTAAGATGAATGTTTTTTATCTTGGCCTTGATAATCCTATAAAAGTTGCCGCTTCAGGATATGAGGCATCAGATCTGACTGTTACAATAGATAATGGCAGAATATATGGTGAAAATGGTGAGTATATAATACGTCCCTTCAGGCCTGGTTCAGCAATTGTAACCGTAAGCAGTAACGGCAAGGAGATTCAAAAAACAACTTTCAGAGTAAAGTTGGTTCCCAACCCTGTTGCAATGATTGCCGGAAGAAATGGGGGGTATGTATCTAAAAATGAATTTTTAAAGCAAGATAAAGTTCTTGTGATGATGGCAGACTTTGATTTTGATCTGAATTTTGAAATTGTAGAGTTCACAGTATCTTCAGGAGCAGAGGCAGAATATAAACCTGAATTCAAGTCAAATTCGAACAAAATTACTGAAGCGCAGAAGGAGCTTATTGAACAATTATTACCCGGGGATAAAGTCTATCTTCAGGATATTAAATGTAAAGGTCCTGATGGTTCCATAAGAGAATTGGAAGCTCTGACTTTTGAAATATATTAAGCAGTTAAAATCTGCCAGCGGTTAACAAAATATAGCATGCATAGCGCAAAGTTCCCTGAACGATAAAAACTCCGCAGGATAATTAATCGCTTAAAACAATAATTTATTATACCCCAATAATTCAATAGTTTTACTAAGAAGTAATTCCTTTTTGATCAAAAAGAAGAACGGGATTGCTCGCCCCACCATGCGGGATTCGCGATCCTGCCCCTGCCGGGGGCTACCTGGCAAAACTTCAACATCCTCAACTGCTTTGCAGTTTCGTTTTTTTTATTTTCCGGTCGCTTTTGAATGCAGGCATTCAATGCTCCCTGTAAATAAAAAATCCGATAACAATGTTATCGGATTTTGAAGTTTTGCGGTCTGAAATTGATTGCTATTATTTGATTTTATTTTGAAGTAAGCATTAATTCATCACCGGTATCTGTCCAATCATTCGGATCTGTCATCCAGTTCTCAATGGCCGGTTCTGATTCCTTTGCAACATCAAGATCCAGCCAGAAACTGTTTTGGGTATTGCACATCCAGTCTTCAATGGCCGGTTCTGATTCCTCTGCATCATCGAGGTCCAGCCAGAAACTGTTTTGGGTATTGCACATCCAGTTCTCAATGGCCGGTTCTGATTCCTTTGCAACATCAAGATCCAGCCAGAAACTATTTTGTGTATCGCACATCCAGTCTTCAATTTTTAATTCATTTTCTGTAGCTTCGTCAAGTATGTAATCGCAGGCATTTCCGGCATTCTGCGAACTCAGATATTTTGTATTTTCACCATGATCACAGGCAGTATTGTTGGAATCCTTTAAAATAAAAGAACTCTCACCTGCGAGAAGGGTAACGTCTATCAGTATCAATCCTGCTATAAGTAATGCTTTTGCTCTATTGGCATTCTCCGGGTAATTGTTTTTTGTTTTCATAGTAGCAGTTTTAATGTTTTAATCTTTGACAAATGTACGGGGCCGGCTGATCATCTTTGTCATTTGCCGGTAAAAGAACATCACGAATTGTCATGAGTTTGTAAAATCTCTTACATTATTGAAACAGATAACCTGTTCACCCTGACTATTTAAAGCATTTGCTTACTTTTTACCCCGACGACAGATGAAATGA
>CAYUAV010000243.1:0-6232 GCA_964442665.1 uncultured Bacteroidales bacterium | reverse complement strand
TCTGTTTCTGCCGAAGATCGATCATGCGGTAAACAATTTTTGACCACATCACATCCGCTTCTCTGATGTATTCGTACGGGACAGGTTTTTTGTGCGGAATGTGTTCCCTTACATATACTTCCCTCAAATTATCCTGTGCATTCAGCCTGTATGAGAATGCCAGAATTAATATTCCAATTAGCAAAAACACAATCTTTTTCATCATATCTAAATTAAAAGGTTAGTTCAATTTAAAATTTATGGTCGATAAAGGTCGCGTTGACCCATCGGGACCGACAGCTTTAATATCCTGAATGTACACATTATTTCCACGACTCAGATTCCTTATCAGGTTCATCTGTTCGGGAGTAAAACGATTCGATTTTGAAGTAAATTCTCTGACAAAACCCTGGACAACAGCAGAAACAGTAAATTCAGTAATAGTGAATTTCAGGTCGAAATCGAAATTTTCCATTTCGGCAACAACACCCAGCTGAGCCATCAGAACACTCTGACTGATGGCACCTCCTTTTTGTCCATTTACCATAGCCACAGGGTTTGGAACCGTTTTCACACGGAATTCCTTACGTCCCATTTCTCTTTTCTGGCCTTCAATATTTGCATATACAACAACATAAGCATTTCCCGGCCTGATTGGCCTTATAATATATGAATCGCCCTGTTTCACATGTCGGGCATTGGTTACGCTGATATCGATTTTATCAGGTTGAACACCGGCAACCGACACATCGACAGGATTATCGACCCCCAGATAAAAAACATTCATTTTAGTCGGAGCAACGGTTACAGACCCTTCGGCAACCAGAAAACGTTGTTTAAAAGGTTTCACAATTTTCCCCGATGGCCCTGTGAGCTCTATCAATCCACCCCATTTCTTTAAACCAAGGCTTGTGGCAGGCATCTCAAAAATTCCTCTTCCACTTCCTTTTGGAACTTCAAGTTCTTCGTATTTTATATCCTTTCGCAGTGTATAATCATAGGTATCCTCGCCGATTTTTACAGAATCATAGGGCCGGGGATCGATAGTAACATATATTTTTGGATCGGCAGTTGTATCACTTGCAGCTAAAAATACCTCTGCACGATATTCATTTCCACGAATTATATAATTGGAATTTGGGATGACAGTTGCATCAAGCTTATTGAAGCTTACATCACCGGCACTAATACGGCTATATAAATATTTTAATGCTTCCGACTCTGCATTACGCACATTGATTTGTAATCCTGACATTATGGTTAAAACACCTGAAAGCGGCAAATGCTCAAAGTGTTCACTTTCCCAGGAATGAGTTTCGGTATCAACTCCTACTCTTTCTCTATGTTTACCTTCCATTGCCGACGGGTTTGTATTCAACGCAGATTGAATCGATTCACGAATTGGCGCTGCATTTTCAGCCGTGACAATCTGTGTCGCAAGAAAATTTCTATAGTCATCAAGCATAAGCCTCAATTCTTTACCAGCTTTGTCATTATTATCACCAACCATAATATATGCCGGTGGATCTGTTTTATCCTTTCCTTTAATGGCTCTTCCATCTATATCTTTATTTTCTTCATTGAAAGCTTCAAAGTCCTTGTCAAATTTAAGGATTTCTATTTTTTTATCCTGTATAAAATTAACAATGGCATCAGCATCTGCTTTTACTTTTTGAGCCAGTTCCAGCCAGGGTCCTACTTTACTTTTATTAAGTTCATATTGCGTAGCAAAATCAGATATTACCTTATCATTTGTTTGCTCCAGTGTCTCAATTGTTCTTTTCAGACCTTCATCAAGCACATCGAAAGCATTAAGTACCTCGTTTGATACATTTAGTGCCAGCATGGCCATCAGCACTAAATACATCATACCGATCATTTTTTGTCTCGGAGTTTCTTTACCGTGAGCCATAAATTATTGAGATCTTCTAGTTTCGTTATAAAAGAACGGTTCTATGGTTTTGTAAGCACATCCATTGTGGTGAGCATATTACCATATATGGAATTCAATGAAGAAATGTTCTCTTTTAATTTAGCAATTTCTTCTTTGTATTTGTTAGTTTCATCAACAGAATCTCTCAGGTTTTTTATCATGGATTGCAGTCCTGAATATAATTCCATTGAACCTTTCATATGATTTTGACCCTCACGGATCTGAGTTTCATAAACTGAGTACAGCTCGGCAAGACTTTTATTAAGTTTGTCGATTTGAGCTTCGTGTTCCTTACTACCGAGTGAAATATTCTTTTGTTCCTCCTGTATTGTACTTGCAATCGATTGGTAGGAGTCGGATATTTCGTTTCCTGACTGGACAATTTTATTAGCAGCTTCAAAGTATGCCGATGTCAGGTTTGTAGTAGATTCCTTGATCGAATCGGTAGTCGTTGAGTAAGTCTCGGCTAATCCGCTAACCGATGTGGCAGCTCCCTGCAGATTACGTACAAACTCTTTGGTTGCAACAGTGGCCTCTGATATATCAGATAATCCTTTAGCGGTTTTATTAAGTTTGCTGAATCCTTCTCCAAGCATGGCTAATGCTTCCGGATCGACCCCGGTTTGACCAAGAATTTGTTCGATTCTTTCAACGGGTCTTGAGCTTCCTTCTTCCAGAAGTTTTCTTTCTTTAAAGTTTTCAATTTCATCCGGGTCGGACAAGCCGGCCAATTCCGGATATACAAGTGTCCAGTCCAGCTCTTCATGTAACGGTTCAAAAGCTGAGAAGAAGAAAATAATGGCTTCGGTACATAGTCCTAATGTAATAATTAATGCACCTCCAGGCCAGTGGTTGATCTTAAATAAGGCTCCGATAATTACAACTGAAGCACCCCAACCATAGAGCTTAGCCATGAAATTTCGCCAGCCTGAACTTTGGACAATATCGGTTATATTGATCATAATATGAAAATTTTTTTCTGAAAAGTTACTTTTTAGTTAGAACCGAGATATGACCGTACACACCTGAATCCGATATAAGATTTTGCAGTGTCCTGATATTCATATGAACGTGCACCGCACTGAAGATAGTATCCGATATCTTTCCATGAACCACCGCGAATGACCTTCCTTTTCAGTACGGGAGGATCGTCGGGTAATGCATTGTATTTATAATCAGGATTCAAATCGTGTGTAAATATATAAGCTGATTCATCGTATGCATTTGCTGTCCATTCGGCAACATTCCCGGCCATATCGTAAAGGCCATACTCATTGGGCTGGTATGTACCGACAGCTAATGTTACTGAACCGCCATCGTCGATATAGTTACCTCTCAAGGGCTTAAAGTTAGCCAGGAAGCAACCCTCTTTGTTTCGCGTATAGTATCCGCCCCATGGATACATCGAATGTTCAAGTCCGCCCCGTGCTGCATACTCCCATTCCGATTCAATAGGTAAACGGTATTCGTGAACCGGAGGTTGACCTGCTGAAGAAAGGGCAGCATTCAGAAATTCTGTACGCCAGATACAGAAAGCGGAAGCCTGTTTCCATGTAACACCAACAACAGGATAATTGTCGTAGGCAGGATGCCAGAAATAGCGTGTTGTCATAGGTTCATTGAAGGAGTATGTGAAATCGGCAATCCAGCAAAGTGTATCGGGATAAACATTGACTACATCACGAATGATGAAGTTCGACCGATCCTGTATTTCAATTCTTTCACCATCGCTGTTAGTGACATATCCTTCATATTCTTTGGTTTGATAATTATAACGATTTGATTTTTTAGCAGCCTGCTTCAGATCGACCCAGAAATATTCGTACATGAGCTTACGTGTATCAATTTCTTTTCTGCCATAGAAACGTTCCTGGTCATTGTAATATAATTCGTTTAAAGTTTCATTGACTTCTTCGTCCCTGAAATCAATTCGCATGTCCCAGTTCAATTTTGGTGGATCGATAGGATTTCCGAACGGATCTTCAGAAATTACGTAATCGTCTAGTACTTCGCCAAGCATGCGCCTCATAATAGAATCGCGTACCCAGAATACAAATTGTCGGTACTCGTTGTTGGTAATTTCTGTTTCATCCATCCAGAAGGGATCGACAGTAATAGTACGTGAATAGGTATTTTGTGCCCACGGCACATCCTCATCGTTAAGTCCCATAACAAAGCTCCCCTGTGGAACGAATATCATTCCAAAAGGATCAGGTTCAAAATATCTCGCTCTTCCCGGTACACCGGTAAGTTCGCCACCACGGTAATTTGAACAGCTGCTAATTACAAGAATAGCGAATACGAAACCACAAGAAATTATCTTTTTCATAATCAAAGGAATTTATCTGAAATCACAATTTTTTCTACGTAAACTAAATCTTATATAAATTTAATTAATTTTTTATAAAAACCTAATGCTCTTATATTTTTGAGGAGCCTTCTCAACACCGATCTTAAAACAGTAATTCAGCACAAACTCATGCGAACCCTGATTATGTTTAATTAGAGCACTTGTTTGTGCATCGTATGAATATCCAACTTTAAATCCTTCAAACAGCTCAATCCCGATCATTCCGACTATAGCCTCTCCGGTTCTATAGGTAACGCCTCCCCATATCTTTTTATTGTACATACATGTAATATTCAAATCCATATCTGTTTCCCTGCCATCAGATTTCAACAGAACCGCCGGCTTAATTTCCCATGCCGGATTTGAAAGCTGCATATTATATCCTGCAGTTACGTAATAATGACGCGCAAGGTTATATTTAGTTTCATAATTTCCCGGATCTGTCGATATTGTAGTTACTTCCGGATTATTTAAATTCAGCGCCGAAACGCCAAAATAAATATCTTCTGTACGATAAAATAATCCGGCTCCAATAGTCAGCGTCATTCCATCCGGATCACCCTGAGGGATAAACTCATCAACTTGTGATCCGTCACTTGTTATCCAATTATATCCTTCAATGGTATTATCAATAAAACCAGCTTCAATTCCCAAACCTAATGTGCCGTCGCCAACATTAAAACGAAAAGCATAGGAAAGTGTAAGATTGATATCGGAATTGAATCCAAGAGCATCGTTGTAAACGGTCAGGCCTACTCCGTGCCGGGTTCCCAGCAAGGAAAAAGGAGCTTCAGCTTCGAAAAAGAAGCTTTCGGGATTTCCGGGGAAACCCACCCATTGCTGCCGTATTATACCATTTAAGCAAACCATATCCATACTTCCTGCACTTCCAGGATTTATTCGCAAATTATCATACATAAAATGCGATACCTGAGGTAATTCAATTGCGTCGGCCGCAAGATGCATCGCGATTACAACCATTAAAAAGAGTACTTTTTTCATGTATTCTCCTTTGAATATAAAAACCCGCTTATAATAAGGGCCTTATATAGAAAGTAAAATAAGCAAAAATATTGTACTCATACAAGGTGAATAATCAACAATGCCTTTTATCATGGTATTTATACTCGATTTTTTAAATCAAGGTTACCGTTTGAATGAAAAAAATGAGAAAGCATGCTTTACCGGATTTTAAATAGAATTGAATTTGGTGTTATTCTGCTTATTATTAGCAGGTTGTTACAGGAATTTACTGGAGGTACAGTTATCTGAAATAAAATAAGACTTATTATTTTCAGTTTAACTGAAATATTTGTTGAGTATAGTTAACAATTTATAAACCTGTCAATAATATAGTTATGAGAGTTTTTGAAACGATTTCCACCAGAGGTCAGGGACTTCCTGTTCGCTTGCTTTTTGGTAATCGGAATAGGAACATGATACCATAACCGGGGTTTTGGTTTTTGGGTTGGGAACTTCCATCCACCAGCGTTCACTCAAAAGGCTTTTATAGAAAGTCATTTCGTAATCCAGATCGGAATGACCCACTATAAAAGTTTTAAAGTTCTTATTCTCGCTATCGGGGAATTCAGGATTACGATACGAGAATCCGTCAAGAAAGTACCATATAATCTGTGCGGCAAGGGTCGAAGTCTGATTTAAAATATCATGTTTTGGATTGACTTCAAATAAGCCAAAAACCGTTACTCTATCGCTGATTCCTGAATATCGGCTTAACTGGCAGGCCTCTTCGGCGTAAAAACCGCTAGGCGAAGGATTTACATGTGCGGGAGCGTCTGCCTGCCGAATAGCGCTGATGTCGAAACTTACAATATCACTATCACGTAATACAGGCTCGACAGCAGTCATATCGGAGCGAACTTCTCCAAGCCGGATAATGTCATGGTATAATTTGCCGATAAGATCAATATTTTCTTTATTGGTAAGATGTATTTGATGTCCTAAATTAC
>CAYUAV010000242.1:0-6232 GCA_964442665.1 uncultured Bacteroidales bacterium | reverse complement strand
AAGAATATGTATCAGGTGTTATTACTTTGTTCCGAAAATTCGGTTTTAAGTCCGATGGCAGAAGGGTATTTCAGGTATTATAACCAGGGCGATACCGAAGTATACGGTGCCGGTATAATATCAAAAAAGGTCGATCCGCTCGCCATCAAAATCATGCAGGAAGATAAAATTGATATTTCAAATTTGCAGCAGTACAAATTATCGGATCTGAGAAGTATCGATTTCGATTATGTATTAACTTTCGACGCGGAGTCAGAGGCAGAATCGCACCACCTACCCTCAAAACCTGTAAAGTATCATTATGACTTCGATAAGTTGATGATGATGGATACTGTCGACAATACGGAAGAAATGTTCCGAAACCTGCGGGCTCAGATGAAAAAAGCCATACGATCGTTTATTAAGGAGCATTTTACCAATGTTAAGGCAAGCTGACTTGTAAGGATAAGATTGTTATTGTTAAGATTTGGTTGTAAATAAGCATTATTCAAATTATAATAGAAAAATCACAAATTCGGAATAACAAAAGACAACTCAATTAAAACGGCTTAAAATTTTTCATTGGAACTCATTGGCTTCCATTTGAATGAAGGGAAATTATTCAGGAGTGTAGTATCCAAAACCAGTACCTCTCTAATCCAAAGAAAATAGTTCTTCAACACTTGTTTGCAATACCCGGGCTATTTTGATGGCAAGTATGGCCGATGGTACAAATCTGCCATTCTCTATAGTATTAATGGTTTTCCGGGTAACTTCGACTTTCCGGGCCAGTTCTTCCTGGGTGAGATCGAATTTCGCCCTGTACATCTTGATCCGGTTTTTTAATATTGTAACCATATCCCTGCAATTACCAGTCGCGCAAAAGAAAAAGATGCGCTATCAGCATGGACAGGATCCCAACAAATAATACGATCTGAGCAAGCAGCAGACCGGAAAGATCAATAAATTCGGCTATGCCTATTCCAATAGCTGCAGTGAGTAACATACACGAGTACCCGATAGCAATGGCCTGTCGTTTAGTATGGATCACCCATTCATTGTTCAGTATCTTACCCAGTTCCGGATTCGTTTTTATCACCCTCCTGATACCTCTCATCCTGAAAAAGCTGGTTACTGCCACAGTTAAACCGGTCAATCCTGTTGCGATCATGATCATTTTTAAAGCAGTATTATTGATGTAAGGCAGAATGATCCTCAGTCCGAACCATAAACCCCAACCAATGGTTGCTCCAACTACTAAATTGTACCGCGAACGGTCATACTTTTCAATTAATGATGTATCCATAGCTAAAATTAGTAATATAACACAAATGTATCAAAATGTAACCTTTAGGTTACAAATATACATTAATTTATTTTCTGAGCAAATTCTGTTGTATTTTATTTAGGATTTTTAATGTAAGGAATCAGGTTATACCTTTGGAGCACCAACTTAATTATCTGCATCAGTAACGGATTTTAGAAGTTTCTTAAAGTCTTGCAATCAATTCTTCGAGCCCTGCTTCCGTCTTTGCTGAAACCTCTATCAGCGGTATTCCGGGTTTAACTTTCTGCAGGTTTTCCTTAAACGTTTCCAGTTTAAAATCCAGATAGGGAAGAAGATCGGTTTTATTTAACACGCATAGGTCCGAAGTCTGGAACATATTCGGATATTTTACAGGCTTATCTTCACCTTCAGTGGTACTGGCTATCACAATGCGTAATTCCTCGCCCAGATCAAACAAAGCAGGACACACCAGGTTGCCCACATTTTCAATAAAAAGGAGGGAATTATTTTTTACTTCCAGCGATTTAACGGCATGGTTGATCATATGGGCATCGAGATGGCATCCGTTACCCGTATTGATCTGTATGGCTTTAACACCGGTAGCTTCAATACGTTGGGCATCGTTTGTGGTTTGCTGGTCGCCTTCGATTACATAGATATTCTTTTTCCCTTTAAGTGCTAAGATCAGCTTTTCAAGCAGGGTAGTTTTTCCTGATCCGGGCGAACTTACCAGATTTATTGCTTTTATCTGTTTCGCTTCAAAAAATCCCCGGTTTCTTTCGGCCAGCAGATTATTCTTTGCCAGAATATCGGTTTCGACATTGATTACCTGCTTATGTTCATGCGTATGATCATGAGGATGTTCGTGCTCATGCTCATTTTCGCCGTGGTGATGATGATCATGGTTCCGGGGGTTTTCTTCCAAAACCGTATGCAAGGTAAATTTTTCGTGATCAGATCCGCAACCGCAGGTTTCGCACATAATTTTCTTTCTTTAATCTTCGTACAAAGTTACAAAATTCACTTCTATTTATTCAGCTGTAATCGATTTTACCCTGAGCTCTTTTCCTTTTATAATTTTCGATCCGTAGCTCCCGCATTTCGGGCACAAACTAAAATAATCATCAGGAGAATATTCATTTCCGCATTGCGAACATACTGCAAAGGCCTGTACAATTTTTTTTTTAATTTCAGCCCCGTCAATGATGGTTCCCGGGCCAAGACTTTCAATGGCCATATCGAGAGCAGACATTTCAACACCCGATAGCGTTCCTATTTCCAGGACAATCTCCGTTACACGCTTTGCCTGATTCTTCCGGGCACTTTCTTCAACAATTTCGATTATATTTTGTACCAGTGAAAATTCGTGCATATTTCTTTTTTAACAAATACGGGGAAGCATTTCCCCGCTTAACATATCGATCATCCGGCGTCCTCCGACGATTGAATGGAGAAGAGCCTTTCCGGGATGATCCATGGTTATTTCTCCGATTATTCCGGCTTTTTTCCCCAGGTCCTCTGATCTGAGTTTCTTCAGGATGCTGTTCTCACTGCCCTGTTTTACAATAAGCATCATTTTTCCTTCATTCGCCAGGTACAGGGGATCGAACCCGTACAATTCACAGACTGCCCTGACGCTTTGCCGCACGGGTACTTTCCTTTCCTCGATCTCAATACCGAATTTTTGATGTTCACATAATTCGGAAAGTATTGTGGCCAATCCGCCACGGGTAATATCACGCATAAATCTGATATCAGACGGTTGTTTCAATACTTTTTCAGTAAGCTTGTTAAGAGGTGCCGTATCGGATCGTATATTTTCATCGAGTTTCAGGTTCTCCCGGGCGGCCAGTATAGCAATGGCATGATCGCCCAGTGTACCGGAGAGGATAATTTTATCGCCGGGTCGGGTAGTTTCACCTGTGCTGATATGAGTTCTTTCGGAAGGCAGGAGGCCGATTCCGCTTGTATTGATAAATAATTTATCGCACTGGCCGCGTTTAACAACTTTGGTATCGCCTGTTACAATAAAAACTCCGGCTTTTTTGGCTTCGTCTGCCATCGATGATACAATCTTTTCCAGATCAGATAAGGGCAATCCTTCTTCGATGATGAATCCGCAGCTTAAATATCTGGGTATGGCACCGCTCACACACAGATCATTCACCGTGCCGCTTACAGCCAGTTTACCAATATCTCCTCCCGGGAAAAATACCGGATCGATAACATAGGAATCGGTAGTAAATGCCAGTGATGTGTTTTCGACTGTAATTGTCGATGCATCGTGAAGTCCTGAAAGCATGGGATTGCTAAAGTATTTTACAAAAATATTTTCGATAAGCTCCCGAGTTAACCTCCCGCCGCTGCCATGGCCGATCCGTATGATACCGTTGTTCTTCATGAGAATTAGTTTCTGGCTATTTTAAAAAAGAGATTTGAAGTATTTATTATGATAACTGCCTGATTTAGCTACAATAAGAATAGCCAAAGAAAGGCTCAAAGATACACTAAGTTCTGCTTAATACCGCTCTTTTCAGGTGTTTCATAATAGGGAACAGAATATACTTGGTGAGTTTTGGAGTTTTGGAGTCTTTGTGGCATTGTTTTTCTCATTATTCCAACAATATTTTCTTAATTAATATTATCTGCTGTATCATAATTATAATATGCCTGGCACGAGCCTTCCGATGAGACCATGCATGCCCCTATCGGATGTGCCGGAGTACACGTCTTTCCGAAGAGTTTACAGTCGGTTGGTTTTTTCAGTCCTTTTAATACCTGGCCGCACAAACATCCTTTTGGTTCGGGACCACTTTTTACCGTAATGGGAAGTTGCTTTGCTGCATCGAAAGCTTCATACGATGACCTGATTTTTAAACCACTGCCCGGAATTGTCCCTATTCCTCTCCAATGCTGGGTATCGGGTTCGAAAACTTCTTCGATCAGGTGCTGGGCCTTTAGATTGCCCTGGTAAGTAACCAGTCTTTTATACTGTATTTCAACTCCCGACCGGTTTTCTTCGATCATTTTTACTAACATATAAACCGCCTGCACCAGGTCGACGGGTTCAAAGCCCGAAATAACAACAGGTATTTTATACGTCGATGAAAGTTCATCGAAGATCTTACTTCCGGCAATGGTGCTTACATGCCCTGGACCTATATATCCATCGATCGGAATACCTTCCTCTACCAGCGCAGCCATAGCTTCAGGCATGGTTTTGTGGGCACAAAGCACATAGAAATTTGTGAGATTTTCGTCTTTAGTCTGCTTAAGAGCAATTGCTGTTCCCGGCACCGTGGTTTCAAATCCGATTGCAGCGAATATGATCTTCTTTGATGGATTTTTCCTGGCAATTTCAAGTGCCTGTATGGTGGAATATATAATACGAACATCGTGTCCTGAAGCCTTCTCGCTGTCAAGCGATGAAAATGTTCCCGGTACGCGAAGCATATCACCATAAGTCAGAAGAATAGTATCGGGGAGTTGTGCGTAGCCGATTGCCATATCGATGTATCGCTGATCGGTTACACACACCGGACATCCGGGTCCGGAAAGCAGTTCGATGGTATCGGGCAGGAGTGTATGAATACCATAACGTCTGATGGCCATGGTATGACCGCCGCAAACCTCCATTATTCTGACTTTTTTTGTTGTGATCGACTTAATTTGGGAAAGGAGCCCGTTAACCAGCTTTTCGTTTCGGAATTCGTCGGTAAAATTCATGAACCGGGAGTATCATTTTCGGAATTGAACGATTCGAGTTGACGCAGGGTTTCTATAGTTTCAAGAGCTTCCTCTTCGCTGAGCTTCTCCAGCGCATAGCCCGTATGTATCAATACATAATCGCCTTTCTTTACATCATCGAGCAGTTGTATGCCTATTCGTATACTAGCACCGTTAATATTAGCCTGTGCATATTCACCTTCAATTTTCTCAATCCTAGCAGGAATACCTAAACACATATCATTTTCTTTTTGAATGGGCTGCTATAGCCAGTTGTCCGAGAGCAATAGCACCGTCGTTACAGGGGATTTCGCGCGGATAGTACACATCGAAATCATGTTGGCGTAACAAATGTAGTAATTTTTCGGTGAGGTACCGGTTTTGAAATGTACCTCCCGAAAGAACAACCCTTTGTATTCCGGTTTGTTCACGAGCCATATGAATTTGTTGGAAAGCTGCAAATGCAACGGTATTATGAAATTTTGTAGAAATCTCGGCCGTGCTTCTGCGGTTTTTAATATCCTGAATCATTTCACGGATCATGGTGTCGAAAGAGATTACAGAAGTTGTATCAAATGAATAAGAATCGGTGAAATTATTATCGAGTTCGTTTTCAAGCCGCATGGGCGCTTCAGCATGATAGTTACTTTCAAGGCAAAGTGCAAGCAGGGCAGCAACAGCATCGAAAAGCCGGCCCGCACTGCAACACAGGGGACTGTTTATTCCTTTATCGATGGCAGTGATGAGTTTTTCTGCCTTATCTCTGTCTATTCTTTTCAGAAAGGGTATATCTGCCGATTGCCAATCGCTGCCATATGCGTGATAGAGATATGCCAATGCACTTCGCCAGGGTTCCTTTGTTACGACATCGCCGCCGGGAAGAGCAACATATTCAAAATGATGTAATCGTTTATAGGTTTCAAATCCGGCAACCATTATTTCACTGCCCCAGATATTCCTATCGGTCCCGTAGCCGGTTCCGTCATAGCTGATTCCGATTACCTGCCCGTTAAGGCCATATTCCGCCATTACTGCGGCAATATGGGCATGATGGTGCTGTGTTTCGATTAATGGCAAATCCGATTCAATGGCATACCGGGTGGAAAGATAATCGGGATGCAAATCGCATGCTGCCAGCCGGGGTTGAAACCTGTACATGCGGCTAAACTCACGAATGTTCTCCCGGTAAAATTCATAGGTATCCGCATTTTTCAGATCACCGATATGCTGACTTAAAAT
>CAYUAV010000241.1:0-6233 GCA_964442665.1 uncultured Bacteroidales bacterium | reverse complement strand
TACCTGGGATCAGCCATAAAAATTCTTGTTTTCTTTGTGGAAGCTTTTTTTGATTGAGTTTCCGATTTTTATTATAGCTACTATTATTATAATTAAAAAATAATAAGAATGAGAATTAAGGAAAAACATCTAGTCATCCTGATTTTTATAGTTCTGTCAGTACTTTTTGTTGTATGGTCACTTAAATCATCCGGGTCCCATGCCGGTGCCGACGATTTGCATCATACACAAATTGCCAAATATTCATGGAAGTATCCCCGTTTGCTGCTGGACCACTGGGGAAAACCATTTTACACCCTGGTTGCTTCTCCGTTTGCTCAGTTTGGTAATACCGGTACCAAGATGATGAATGTACTTTTTGCTTTGTTAAGTGCATTTCTGGTCTATGCCGCGGCCCGTAAGCTCAGGTATCAACCGGCATGGGCAGCAATTTTCATGGTATTATTTGCTCCCATTTATACCGTTTTAGCTCTTTCAGGAAATATCGAAATACTGGCCGGACTGATAGCTGTAGCATCTGTATATTATTATTCAAGAGACAAATTTATTGCAGGTAATATTATCCTTTCCTTCGGATTCTTTGTCAGGAATGAAATGTTTGTTTTTATTCCTTTCTTTTTAATATACTGTATACTTCAGAAAAAGTACCGGGCCATTCCTTTTATTTTTACAGGATTTATTCTTTTTAGTATTGCCGGATATTTTTACTATCATGATATTTTCTGGGTGATTACTAAAATTCCCTATGGCAGTACAAAAGAACTTGTAGGTACCGGTAGTCTGCTGCATTACCTAAATGCCTCGAAAGTACTGTTTGGAATTCCGGAAACCGTTTTAATGGTTATCGGATTGGTAATGATTTTAATTCAGTTTTTCAGAAATAAACTTACATTCGAAAAAATAAATTCTCAGGAAATCTTTTTAATTGTTCTACCTTTTTTAGCCTATTTTGGTGGTCATTCCTATTTACACTGGAAAGGCGCAGGAGGTTCGGGGGGTGCCATGCGGGTTATGGCTTCTATAATCCCTTTATCAGCCCTGATAGCCATGAAGGGATTAAGTACTATTTATGAATTTGTAAAAAAACAGAAAACGATTTTATCCTATCTGTTGGTTCTTATCATACTCTTTTTTATTATTATAACTCCAAAAAAAATATATAGTATCCCGGTACCTGATTTCAAAGATATGGCGCTTCTGAGGAAAGCTGCCGACTGGTACAAACATTCGGAATATTATGGGAGTTACCTGATTTATGGTGACGAGAGAATACCCACTCTCCTGAATATGGATCCTTTCAGCGGTAAACAGGGCAGGTGGTATCTGCACGATTCAGAGAAGCCTGAAAAGTATATCCCTAATGGTTCTGTAGCTATTTGGGATGCACATTTTTCAACCAATTTCAATCATATTGAACTGGATGTAATGATGAACAGTAAATATTACCGTCTTATCAAAATATTTGAACCTGAAATACCATTTAAGGTGAGGGGGGATTACGATTATGCTATTTATTTTTTCCAGAAACAATCGGGTGACAAACCTTCCGATAATTATAAAATACTTGAACAACTAAGAAAAGATGAAGAGGAGTCGTATCGCCTGATAAAATCCCTTGATTTTGAAGATGAAACAACACCCGATGCCCGGCTTTCCGAAATTTCATATAGCGGGAATTATGCATATAAGATGGGAAATGACAATGTATACAGCCCGACAATTACATTATCCGGGAAAGATATTTTACAAATGGAACCTATTCCGAGAAGGATTAAAGCAAGTGTTATGATCAGAACCGATTCCTTAGCGGTAAAAAACGGTATTATTTTAGTAGCCTCACTGGATCATAAAAAGAAAACCTATGACTATTTTACTTCCGACGATCCCATTCCGGATACAGTGCCCGGTTGGTACACACTGGAGGTTATTCATGCTTTACCATCCATTCATTCAAAAAAGGATATAATAAAGGTTTATGTTTGGAATAAAGGAAATCAGGAATTTATTATGGATAATTTGAATCTTTTTGCAGATTAATGCTTCACATTTATGGGGGTATTTAATTTATATAATGTACATTTTAAAAGAGCTTATACCTCTATAAACCTTTTTCAAATTCAATCATATAAAAAGCTTCATTCTTTTGATCATTCCTATATAATAAACCAAGCGAAAATGTATCAGGGGCAATTGTTTCATAAAGTTTCCCGGCAATAAAATTTCTGGTTTCTTCATCATCTTTACCAAGAAAGAGAATAGAATTCTTAGATACCGATTTAAGTGTAACTGTATTAATTGTGTCTGACCAAAATAGAAATTTTTTATACCAGAAATCATATAAATAGGTATTGGGATACTTTTGCTGTAAATTCCTCTTATAAGTATCCTTATATCTTCCAGACCATAGGCACCCAAAATAGAGTGCAACCTGTTGATATGGATCTCCATAGCCCTCGCCGTAAATGAAGGTTGGCAAGGTATCGGATTGTGTATTTATAAATTCAACAGATTTTTCAGCAACATTTAATTTTTTCAGTTGATTTTCCCGCTCTTTTGAAATTTTAGGATAATAATTGATAACCATGACAATGAAAATGAACAAATAGCTTAATCTTAGAAGAGTTTGCTTTTTATTCAATGAATTAATGACAATAGAGATCATTATCCATATTTGAAATATATGTATCAGATTAAAGGGAATTAAATAATGTAATGCAAAATGTTTAACTACGAGAAGAGTTTGAAGAATAACGGCAATTAATAAGCCTGTTAGTAATTGAATATACTTACCTGAATCGTCATAAAGATGCCTCTTAAATAGCAATCCTCCTATAATATAAAAGAAGGTAAAAATTTGTGTTATATAAAGAAATCGGTTATAATCATATAGTTTCTTAAAATTGGGGATTACTGTAGCTAGATTAATAATAGTTGATTCTCCGCGCCCGTAACATCCATTATGAATGAACAGGTTCGAAATCCACTCAAAAAATTTATGGTGTCTGATTAAAATCGGAAAAGAAAACACGAAAAATAGTAAAAAAGTATATAGTACGAAGCGAAGCTTGTTTTTCTTTCCGGTTAAAAGAATGAATGGTATAAGAATTATGGGGAATGAACTTATTTTTAAAGATAAACTTAAGGCAACAAGAATTGAAAAGAGGTAGTTGAATTTTTCCGAACGCCAATGAACTAAATTTCTTTCTATATAAAGAAGACAAAGTATAATCAGAAAGACCAGAATTCCAAATTGCATATTCACTGGTCTGACTCTTTCTATATATGCTATAAAAATAATTGATGTAAAGGGCATTAATTGTAACATAAGGCCTGAGAAGGTTCCCTGTATTTTAGACGCTGTTCTTCCCAGGTAGTATAAGGCTATTGAATTAATAAATAGGACAACATAAAATGTAATTTTAAGGTATTGTTCCGGATTGCTGATAACATTTTCTACCAGAGACTGATGATTATTAAAGAGTTGTACAACACAGACAACAAAGGCAATAATTACCTGAAGAGGTGTACCAGGGTGATCGATATGACCTAATTCAAAACGCAGGCGTGCAATTGTAAGGCCGTTGAACAAGTATGCATACTCCGGATCGATGGCTCTCAAAAAATAGGCCCCCAGTGTATGAAAAAAGCTGATCCCAGTTCCGATAAAAATTAAGGGTATTAAAGCACTTATTAGAGAATTAAGGAGCGATTTATTATCGGGAAAATGATTGAAGCGTTTCATGATTCAAAAAAGAATTTTGTTTATGTTGGATTTAAATTTTCAGAACATTTAAAGCAAGGCACTTATACAATAAATTTAATTTTCCTTGCAGCAAAAAGGCTCATTTTCAGTAAAAGTAAACCATGTCGAAACCGACTGATCTGAGTTGATCCGTATTCCCGTTCGCGGTAACGTACAATAATTTCAGTAATTTTAAGATTGAGTTTAGCCGCTCCGAAAAGCAGATCGAAATCGCCAAAAGGATCGAATTCCCCAAAATACTTACGGTTCCTGGCTATTAGTTCATAATCGCTCCGAAAAAGTACTTTTGTACCGCAAAGCGTATCTTTCAGTCTCTGCCCGAGGATAAAAGTGAAGAACCAACTGAAGAATTTATTGCCCAGGTAATTTAAAAAGCGCATAGCCTGTTTCTCCATAGGATATACCAATCTGCAACCGTTTATAAATTCTCCATGATTCTCAGTTAAAGCATTATAAAACTTTGGCATATCTTCAGGTGGAGTTGTAAGATCGGCATCAAGAATCATGAGTATATCACCTGTCGCTTTTGCAAAAGCTTCTCTGACAGCATTACCTTTACCTTTACCCGATTGTTTCATTAGCTTGATATCTATTTCAGGGTATGTTGCTTTAACACGTTGCATTTCCTCCCATGTATTATCGTTTGAATTACCTTCAATAAAAATAAATTCCTGATGTTTACCGAATTTCGGTGTCCGTTTAATGGCATTTTCAATATTTCCTGCTTCGTTTCGGGCCGGGATTACTAAAGAGACAGAATAATCACATTTAGGTCTTTGCTTGGGCCGGGCTGTAATTATCTGAATAAGATTCATCTTGTTTATGCCCGGAAAATTTGCCAACAGGCCGTTTATTAAAAGATTTAATACGGGGATATATTTTGGAAACACGAGCTTTCTTTCAATCCGGATCATTTCAAAATCTTCCAATTCAAGAAGATTTTTAATATCACCCGATGTCAACCAGTTTTGCAAAGGCTGTTTAGCTTTCAAACCTATAAATTCAACGAATCGTAGAAATGGTTCCCAGATATAATTATAATTCGAAATAACCAGTTTAGTACCCGGATGGCTGAAATTCTGAATGTTATTGAGAACTGCCTGAATATCCCATAGCGATGATAAAAGGTCAGATAAAATGACATAGTCAAATTTTTCATTTGAACTAAATTCTGAAGCATCGGCAAGGATGAAGTCCAGTTGAGGAAACTTTTGACGGGCTATCTTTAACATGCCTTCTGAAAAGTCTATTCCGACACCAGTTGAAGGTTTAACTGCATTCAATAATTCTCCGGTTCCGCAACCCAGTTCCAGCACTCTTGACCCTTCAGGAATTATAAATCGGAAATGCTTTTCAAGGATTTTATGATAAAAACGATTCCTTCGCTTCCATAAAGGTCTTTTAGAGGCCAAATTCTCAAAATAGGAATGATAAATTTCTCTGCTATCTGTCATTATTCTGCATTGTGCTGGCTTATCGGGCGATAAAAATAACACCTTTTTGTATTTATTATTTACTTTGTGACAAAATCAATGCAAATGTTGAAATACAGACATGAAAACGATATAGACTCTCCGAAGAGAACCCTCAGGCATCGGGAAATTATTTTAAAGAAACCTTTTCTAAAAAAGCTCTACATAGAGTGGTATGCTGTTTTTATATCGGAAATGCAATCACTTCCGACAGGTAAATGTGTCGAAATAGGTTCGGGAGGAGGATTTATAAAAGATATGGAACCCTCAATAATTACCAGCGATATCTTGCCGTTACCTCATATAGACCTGAACTTTTCGGCTCTTAATATACCTTTTAAAGAATCCGAATTAAGTGGCCTTTTTCTTCTGGATACTTTTCATCATATTCCTGATTCTTACCTTTTTCTGAAAGAAGCCAACCGGGTTTTGAAACATGGAGGGAAGCTTATTATGATTGAACCGGCAAATACTTACTGGGGTCGGATTATTTATAAAAACCTCCATCACGAACCATTTAATGAGAAAGGGGATTGGCAAATTCCGGAAACCGGCCCAATGAGCGGTGCTAATGGAGCATTACCTTGGATTGTATTCCATAGAGATATCGATGTATTCAGAAATCGCTTTCCTGATTTGGAAATTGAATCTATCTCATATCATACGCCCTTAAGATACTTGCTAAGTGGCGGGGTAACCTATAAAACTATTTTTCCTGGTTGGAGCTTTGGTTGTTTTACCATCGTCGATCGCATACTTACAACCATGTCAAAGCAATTTTCGATGTTTATGACAATTACGATTAAAAAACTACTATAAGTTTTTACTTTGGTAGATTAGTATTATTTAGCTCTACCTTATAATTGTCCAGATACGCTATATTTTCCCCAGTATAATATATTGTAATTTTTAGAAAATCTTCTATCATATCGTAAGGTATAAAGTATTTTTGTTCAAAATATATCCATCCCCTTGATTCTTGTTTTGCAATTTTCTTA
>CAYUAV010000240.1:0-6234 GCA_964442665.1 uncultured Bacteroidales bacterium | reverse complement strand
ATAGCCCCTATTCCAAGAAGCCAGGCAACCGGCGTGGCAAATAAGATATCTCCTGCTTTTCGAAATTGCGATCTGTGTAATTTTTCCAGAATATCTTTATTTGTTCCTGCAAGTAATAAAGGAGGAACAACAAGAAGGAGCACAATATGCGCAATCATATGGGCACTGAAAAGGTATCCGTGGGCCAGAAAGGCAAGAGGGGAAAGAGTTACCAGAAGCAGAAGAAGGATGCCGATAAAGAACAATACATGTTTACCCGGAGATGTACGCCGGTTGGTTAAAAAGTGAAACACAACCAATACCAGGACAATGATTGCTGCAGTCCAGTTTAAATGCCAGTAATTGATGAGTAATTCGGATAATTTCATACTAATGATCCAATATATACAACAGTAAACACAACCACCCAGACTGCATCGACAAAATGCCAGTAAACCGTGGCTGTATTAAATGCATCGTATTCGACAGCTTTATATTTTTTCGACCCGATCAATCCAATCATAATGGATAAAGTGATCAGTCCGATAAACACATGAAATCCATGAAATCCTGTAAGTGTAAAAAATGCCGATCCGAAAACATTTTTACTGATCGTAACTTTTTCACGGATCAGTGAAGTGTATTCAAGTCCCTGACCTACCAGGAAAATCAGTCCGAACAGTATGGATACCGAGAGCCATGTCAGCATGGCTTTTCTTTTCCCCCTGAATAATCTTTTATCGGCCAGTTCAATGGTCAGACTGCTGGAAAGAAGAAAAAAAGTAAAGACGGAAGTCTTCTTAATATCCAGGTATTTTGCTGTTTCCGACAAGTCGCCTCCCGGCCTGCTGTAATAAATGTATGAGATGATCAGAGCCAGGAAGAAAAACGATTCCGAAGCCACAAATATCAGCATCAATAGTTTATTCTTACTCATGGTTTTTTTCTTTTCGTTTTTGTTTTCTTTTCCAGTCAGGATCATCAGGATGTTCCAGATCCCAGAGTGGCCGGGCACTTCGCACCTGCGGTACCTGTTCAAAATTCTTCAGTGGAGGAGGAGACGAAGTATACCACTCCAGCGTCCAGGCTTTCCAGGGATTATTACCGGCCTTTTCGCCGTGTCGTAAACTGTAAATAATATTCCCCAGAAGAACGAAGAATGAAGAACCAAATACAACAGCACTGAGTGTTGAGAACAGGTTCAGACTGCCAAGATAGGGTAAATCGGGATAGGTGAAAACACGTCGCGGCATTCCGAGCAGTCCCAGGAAATGGAATACGAAAAATGTACAGTTAAATCCTATGAAAAATAACCAGAAATGCCATTTTCCGATTCTTTCGGAAAGTCTTCGGCCCGTTATTTTTGGGAACCAGTAATACACGCCGGCCATGCCTCCGTGGATGGCCCCTCCGATAAATACATAATGAATATGTGCCACAACGAAATAGGTATCCGTAAGGCGCCAGTCGGCGGGAACAATGGCAAATCCCACACCGCTTAATCCGCCAATAGTAAAATCGATCAGGAATGCCAGTGCGAATAACATAGCTGTTTTCAGATGCACCGATCCGCCCCAGATGGTTGCCGACCAGTTGAATATTTTAACACCGGTGGGAACGGCGATCAGCATACTTGTAGCGGCAAAGAAAGCATTGAACGTGGTACCGAGTCCGACAGCGAACATGTGATGTGCCCATACCCCAAATGATAAAAGGGCAATGGCAACCGTTGAGGCGGCGACAAATGAATATCCGAAAATAGGTTTACGGGAAAATACGGGGATAACTTCCGATATGATCCCGAATGCCGGAAGTGCCAGGATATATACTTCAGGATGTCCGAATGTCCAGAAAATATGTTGGTACATAATTGCTGATCCCCCGGTGTATGTGGTAAAAAAATGAGCTCCCAGCAAACGGTCGATCAGGATCATTACAAGGCCGGCGTTCAACACCGGGAAAGCGGCAAGGATCAGAAAGGCGTTCACAAAGGCCATCCATACAAAAAGAGGCAGACGGTTGAATTCCATACCTTTAACACGCATAGTAATAGTTGTAACCACTATGTTCAATGCCGCTCCCATGGAACCTATCCCCATAATAAGGATACTCGAGGCCCAGTAGTTTATACCGGGCGAAGAGCTGTAGTAACTTTCACTCAGGGGAACATAGCTGAACCAGCCTACATTGGGAGCTCCCCCTGCCAGGAAGCTGAAATGCAGGAGCAATCCGCCAAACAGAAATGTCCAGAAACTAAGAGCATTCAGCCTTGGGAAGGCCATTTCATTGGCACCGATCATCAGGGGCAGCAGGTACGTGATAAAACCTATTACCATCGGCATAAGCACAAGAAAGATCATGGTTGTGCCGTGCATGGTAAATATCTGGTTATAGGTTTCGGGCGAGAGAACCGTATTCTCCGGTTTCATAAGCTGTATCCGCATCAGCAGGGCTTCGATAAAACCCAGGAAGAAAAAAGTCAGCGAAGAGAGCAGGTACATGATCCCGATCTGCTTATGGTCGACTGTCGATAACCAGTTCAGCAATCCATTGGCCGATCGTAACCGGGGAAGCGGCGTTTCGGGTTCGGGAAGGTGAATTTTCAGGTTCATTCTTATACTTTTGGTTTCACTATCGGTTTCATATTTGACGACAATACATACTCTAAATAAGCATTTATCGTAATTGTTCGAGATAGTCCGTAAGGGCATTTATTTCCTCGTCGCTCATCAGGAAATCGGGCATGTTTGAACCCTTTTTAACCTTCTGAGGATCTTCAAGCCATTTTTTTAAGTTTTCACGGGTGTTGGTTTTTATGCCGCTCAGAAGTGTTTCGCGTGATGCCAGATGTGAAAGATCGGGTCCGATATGTGCATGAGCCTCAGTTCCTGATATGGCATGACAACTGCCGCAGGTTTTTTGCTGAAAGATATTCTCGCCCCGAATACCCAGTGTGTCGGTCGGCTGGTTTGCATCTGCCTGCTCTCTTTTAATCCATTTTCTGAAATTGTCGTCTGTTTGGGCTATTACCTTAATTCGCATCCACGCATGCTCCGTTCCGCAATATTCACTGCAGGTACCTGCATATTCGCCGACAGAATCGGCTTCGATCCATGCGTAATTCATTCGCCCGGGAATAGCATCGGTTTTCCGGCCGAGAGCAGGTACCCACCAGCTGTGGATGACATCAGCCGATTCAATGCGCATTAGCAATTGTTTGTTTATCGGTATATGCAGCTCATTTGCCGTAATAACATTCAGCTTCGGATAGCGCATATCCCACCACCACTGGTGAGCAATGATCACTATATCAGGCTTCTGGCCGCTTACAATGGGTTCATTGATCTTTTTCATAACATTTAATGCCATAAAGAACAGTATGATTACAATAATGAAGGGAACAAGTGTCCATAACAGTTCTAGGCCCCGGTTTCCGAAGATCTGTTTTGGTTCTCCCTTTCGTCTTGACGAACGAAAGAGTATTACACCTCCGATTACCATGAATGCTACTATTCCCAGGATGACTGCCGACAGAATAACAAAATCCAGAAACAACCGGTTAATGTTATCGGCCTGCGCAGATGAAGACACAAACATCTGTGAGAAAAATCGTTTTAACGGGTCGAAAAGGGCCAGCATATTGTTGTATTCTATAGTTAAAGTTCCATTGCTATGCCGTACTGGAAAATGCGTTTTATCCCTTTAAAATTACAAAGAGTGGAGCAAAACACAATAAAATAACGGTTTTTACTTATTCCATAAATCATACCATCAACTATTCTTTCATATCACTTAACAATTTTAATTAAGTAAGTGAAATTATTACAGGTCGACAAAACATAATTTTTTACCTCATTGTTTTGGGGATTCAACAAACAACGGGAATAATAATTAAATAATCCCCTGCAGATTGTATCAGCTCATAAATAACAGGTCAACATGGGGAGCATCTTCCCGTAATGAGGAAAAAAACCTCATCTTCATTATTTCAGAGAAACCATCCGGTCATTCTTCATTAACGAACTCTTCTCTTCCCGGATAACAGTTTTTACAACCGGAAGGCTGAATTGGGATTGACTGTTAACAGTAGCAAGGCAATACCGTAACATGTTATGGTATTATAATTGATCTGCTTACCGGGCATATTTCCACAGGCGGTATCTCTGATACTATATCCGGTTAATTAAAAAGAATTATGATGAAGAACGGAAAAGGATACTCACCTATTGAAGATTACGGATTGATCGGAAATTTGCATACTACAGCGCTGGTCTCAAAGACCGGATCGATTGATTTTATGCCCTATCCGCGTTTCGATGCTCCGACTGTTTTCGGAGCTTTGCTGGACAGCAGAAAGGGAGGTTCCTTTTCAATCAGTGTAACAGATAAAAAGGCCAATCATAAGCAGATGTATCTGCCCGATACAGCAATTTTAATAACCCGTTACCTTGCCGAAGACGGTATAGCGGAATTAACGGATTTCATGCCTCCCGAGAAAATTGAAAACAGGTTTGTCCTGGTGCGTAAACTTAAAATCATTAAAGGAGAACATACATTCCGTATAGAACTGAAACCGCGTTTCGGATACGGTAAAGAAGGTTTCCGGCTGAAAAAAGAGAAAGGACGGCTGGTGTTCCGGGATCCCGGAGAAGAACAGCGTTCGTTTTTTCTGTTAACGGATGTGGATTTTAAACAGAATAAGGAAGGTCTGCTTGCCGAGGTCACACTGAAGACAAGGGACGAGCTGAGTCTGGCGCTTATTGCTGCAGATGAGAATGAGGATTTGCCCGAAAATAAGGATATCGAGTACTATTCTCACAGGTGTTTTGAAGATACGATTCGTTTCTGGCGCGATTGGATCAATAAATCGACATACAGCGGCCGGTGGCAGGATATCGTGAACCGGTCGGCCATTACCCTTAAACTGCTGACTTCTTACAAGTACGGATCGACAGTAGCAGCAGCAACAATGGATCTGCCCGAAAGCATAGGAGGCGACCGTAACTGGGACTACCGGTTTACCTGGATCCGCGATGCGGCATTTACCATGTATAGTTTCCTGCGTTTGGGATATACAGAAGAAGCGTGCCGGTTCATCGACTGGATACAGCAGCGCAGCCTTGAAATTGAGAAGGCCAGCGATCTTAAGCTGATGTACCGGGTAGACGGATCTACCGACCTGAAAGAAGAAAAAATATCCCATCTCGAAGGCTACAGGAAATCGGAGCCCGTGCGTACCGGAAACGGAGCTTTCAGCCAGTTCCAGCTCGACATATACGGCGAACTGATCGATACCATATATATTTATAATAAAAATGCCGAGCCCATCAATTACGATTTCTGGCAAAGCATTGTAAAATTCATCGATTTTGTAAGTGAAAACTGGAAAGAGAAGGACCGGGGTATCTGGGAGGTGCGCAACGAAAAACGGGAATTCCTGATCTCCAAGGTCATGTCGTGGGTAGCCCTCGACCGCGGGATACTGATCGCCGAAGACCGTTCGTTCCCGGCACCGATCGAGCGATGGCGCAAGGTGCGAAATGAGATCTATGAGGATGTATACAATAACTACTGGAATCCTGAAAAGAAAGCTTTTGTTCAATACCGCGGATCTTCGGTGCTCGATGCATCGGCCCTGCTGATACCGCTGGTGCGGATGCTGAGCCCGAAAGAACCGCGATGGATCTCTACCCTCAGGGCCCTGGAAAAAGAACTTATTACCGACTCGCTGGTTTACCGCTACAAACTTGACGACGGGGCTGCCGATGGTTTCTCGGATGAAGAGGGGACTTTTTCCATGTGTTCATTCTGGTACATTGAATGCCTGGCAAAGTCGGGAGAAATGGATAAGGCTGTCCTGAGTTTTGAAAAAATGCTGGGATATGCTAACCATCTCGGGCTGTATTCCGAACAGATAAGCCTTAAAGGCGAGCTGCTCGGAAACTTCCCGCAGGCCTTTACCCACCTGGGACTGATAAGTGCCGCCTACAGGCTGAGGCTGTTGCTCAGGCAGGGGAATATGCCGAAAAAACCGGGGCCCGGGATATGATAATAACGGCGATGTACAAGGCAATGAACAGAGTTCATACTATCGGATGGTATGCTTTGAAAATACTGGAACAGGGCATGACAAGGCGGCAAGGCTTGCAAACCGGCCGCGGCATTTTCCTTTGGGCTGCGCGATTCATCCGGCAACAGTGCCGGATTCCAGGCAGAAACAATATGCCGGCGCGAATGGGGCCGCTGCCGGAGGTC
>CAYUAV010000239.1:0-6237 GCA_964442665.1 uncultured Bacteroidales bacterium | reverse complement strand
CCATAAACGGAACTACCATGGTACCTGCCCGGTTGATCAGTGTTACCAAGGCCAGCCACCATACCTCCCTTCTGAGACCATGAAATGATCCTATATATGATCTGTAAATCTTTTTTACCACATGATGATATATAAAAAATCCAGCTTTCATGCTGGATTCCGGTCTATCGAATTAGAATAAACTAATTGCTGAACCTACCCAATTTGCGTATTGCAAAAATATTGAAAAAAGTGTTATGGGTAATATCAATTATGATCCGTGAATATTTAAAGCCAAAAGACCTTTATGGGAAACTTTCTGTAATTAATCCTGGATCATAATAAGCTTATACCCAACTTATGTTAATTAAAATCTAAAAACTATCCCCCAGTTCGCCTGGATGTTATTGAATGCCTCAAGGCCAAATAAATCTCTGATTTGCAGTTTACGTACATCTAATCTGAATGCAACCTTAGGATGCCACTTATACTTAATTCCCAAACCATAGGTTATAAATGTGCCGTGACCCGAAGTGGTTGCGGAATCATACCATATATAACCACCTCCGCCGAGCACGAATGGCCGTATCTTCCAAAAACCCAGGTCTAAGAGTAATTGTCCCTGACCATGCGTCAGCAGGCCGCTTTCTTCATTACGTTCAGAATTAATCAGTCCGCCTTCAATTTCCAGGGAGAATCTGTAGGGAAAATTGTAACCCAGACGCAATCCTGTGTTAAATCCATTTTCAAGGCCAAGCTTATTATCAAACCAAAAACCGCCAAGGAAATAATTAATTTCCATTCTGGTTTTGCCCTCTTCGGGCTTTCTTGGAATTCCTGTATTGACAAATGTTTTTGCCGTTGAGGCGGGAGCGTAACGACCACCGGCAGGATAGTGCACAATAACACGGACATTACCCTGTTCCTTTGGTGGTATTTTCAGACTAAAACTGCCATCCGAACCTGTTACAAAAAGTATCCAGTCGAATCTGCCGGAAGGATAACGCAGCTCAACTTCCATGTTCTGGTTTGGTGCGGAAGGGCTGATGGTACCTGTGACAATGATGTTGCCACCAGTATTGATATAAATGTCCGGATCGATTTCGACATCAATGGTGGGGAAAATATTGTACCTGACACCACCAATTGGCACGGCATGATCGCCGGCGTAGGCACATGCCTGCAGATCAAATGAAGAAGGTTTGGGGAGGATAATACTATTGCTACCTTTTTTCAGGCTGACAGCACGTTCCGGAGGGAAGATAACACTACTATCCATTTCCAGTATTGCGTTCACGGATATCCGTCCGTGTGGTGGAATAGTATAGATGTCCTGTTCAAAAGTCAAATTATACCCCGGAGATAAATTTTTTGGCAGAACCACCACATCAAGAGGGTATTCACGGTTACTGGCGATGCTAAATGTAAACGGTAACGGATGCCAGGGACTTGCCGCTGTTGGATAAAAATCAACAATATTTTCCTGTGCGTTGTTATTGAATGGATTTATGTCTCCCAACAGGCTATTCCATTCCACGATTTCTGCTTTAACACAGGTATGGGCATCCACGGTCGGTGACCAGCCGACATTAAATATTACTGATCCGGTCGCAGGTATATTTTGAGACGGCGGAGACGGCAATATTTCCCACCCGCCACTATCGCCCATACCGGGAGGTGTATTGACTTTCACTCGGATGACCACATCGTTTGCAGGTACAGAACCATTATTTGTGACTTTTACCCGGATAAAATTTAGTGGTCGTCCTTCATTGTCTGCCGGATTGTAATCTGGCGACCAGCGGGTAGGTTCACCGTTTCCCTCCAGGGGAACGGGTGATAATTCTGCAGGTGTTTTATCTCCGTGTTCGATCCATATATCCGGACTGATCCAGGGCTGTTCGCCTCTGATAATTACCAAATCGAGGAAGGAACTTTGTGTCCGCGTGATATCAACCAGATAACTTGGCCGGTCAGTCCATGGTGGCGGTCCGGGCAATTCGCCTGTGATGTTTACTAGTATGCCGTCATAAGCCGGATAGGTACGACCGAAATCAATATCGGTATCCGGAGCCCGATCAACTATAGGCGGAACACTCTCGCTGGTTGGTATTGAAAGGTTATCCGTCAACGGATGCACCAGATTGCGCGTTGTTGGTCTTTCAAAATAATCAAAAAGATCCGGTTTAATACAATCCGTAATATAAAGACCGCCTCTTTCCAACGAGCCGGGCAAATTTTGACTGAAGGACGGACCAGGCTTACGATTTTGCACAAACAGAAAATGTGCCTGTGCAGCATCCGGATCTGTGCCAAGCGGCAGGCGTATGGCTTTAACAGGCGTTCTCCCTGCCGGAACACGTCTTTGAAAATCAGCTTGGTTATCATATTGACCGGTACTAAATTCAACCGGAGTGATGACATAATGTTGTAGAACATCGCGCGGCATTGCAGGTTCGGGAAAACTAAGGATATTGGCACCATCTGTACTGATCCAGCCAGCGTACAATTCTTTATCATAAACTCCGGTGTGTGACAGACCACCGGCATTTGACATGATATCCCATATGCCGGGAAAGTACAAATTTGGATCATAAGAGCCATCACTGTTGTCATATAAATCCCAGAAGCCTATATTATGTCCCATTTCATGGGCAATTACACCGGCAACATCTGTTTCATAACTGATGATCAACGACGCAAATGATTGAAATTCATACAAATAATCATCAGATGGGTCGCTGTTACCGAAATCATTGTCGATGCCGATATCGAGTAACCTTGCACCGGGACTCGCTATGGCTCTCTGTGCCGGTCCCGTTTCGCTTAAAAATACCACAGTTATGTTATCGTAAATGTCGATATAGTCGCGAACGACATCGTTGATCATTTCCTCGTTGGACGCCTGAATGATCAGGCGTGGAATCGTGTGTGCAGCATCCGGGGTACGACTTAATTCATTGAGCAAATAAGCTGATGCAGCCTGACTTGCAGTCGAGCGGTCATCGCGTGTGGCGCCGCTACGGGATCTGCTGACAATACCATCATGTTCAACCGACCTGTCCAGTCCCAGTTGGTCCAGTAAATCCGGTTGATTATCGCCGCGAATATTTGTAATCTGAGCGATAATCTGTGCATAAGGGCCAGGCAAAAAGGTTGCTCCTGAGGATGACGGATCAAACACAAAACGCAATTCGTTTTCCGCTGTTGCTTCTATAGTGCAGCCAAAAAAAGCCTGGGAAGTACCATGCACACTTACAAAATCCGCAGCGTTGGCATAGCTTCTTGCGGTTCCGTCGGTCGTACGAAAATTCCAGGTGAACACATTGGTACCAAGGGCTTCATTTGATATTATGACCTGTAACGATGTATTATTCGGGGCATTGTAGGGAAACAGAGCACCTCTTGTTATTAACAATGGTCTGGTTTCGGTCAGGTCGACTTCAGGCCGGTCTAAACCAAGTGCATCAAGAATTTGCGGATTACTCGCCGGATAATCCAGATGAACATAAGTTCCCCGTCCCACATAAAGATCGTTGATGAAAAAAACCAACTGACTTGTTCCAGGAAGTGGATTGAAGATGGTCACATTGAGCTGATCGCCAGGACCAATCTGGTCGCTGATGGTCGTCTCCAAATCCGTATAGCTGTAATCACGTGCTTCAAAACGAATTGGGATCATGCTCTCTCTTGTACCGGGCAATTGCATACGTAACTGAATGATACCTGCAACGCGAATATTAACAGGATCCGCATCCAGGTTAGTGCCTACCAGATCGGGCCGAATGTATGATGGGTTGACATAGTCACCGAAATCGAGCGGCAGTTGGTAAAACCGGTTGAGAATCGTTATGTCAAACGAAACCTGGCTATAGGAATTTTCAATCCAGAAGTCATTCATAGTATTGAATTTCGCTGTCAAATCGCTTAACAAAGTGGGATTGTACGAGGCAAGATTGTTATTAAACGGGTCAAAAGTTGCATAATCCCGGGTAACGACAGGTATTACCAGTACCTTCTGGTTTAGCTCAAAAGGATTGACGGCATTACCGGTTGTCATAACTTCACCGCTGATCGGTGGTGGGCTTTCATACACATGCACGCTCTGTGCATATGCATTGATACTAAAACACAGTGCTAATAAAATGACTGGGTTTATTTTAAGAAAATTTCGCTGTGATTTCATGTGTGGTTTCGCGGATTTAGTGTAGAAAAATATTTTTCTATGTACAAACACTAAACTTGAATAGATGTTCAATTACAGTGCCTGTAACATTGTCAAGCATGGAATGTCACCGGTTTTGACATTTATTGCGGTATGAATACGGATATACATAAAATTTAACTCAATTTCACACCGACCTAAATTATATAGCAATTTGACTGCTTCTATGTTCTAAGCCCAATACAAGTTCATTGATACCTTTCCGGGTGGGATACACTATTCTATGACAATTTTCCCGATAGTTCTTCAGAAAACTGCACCATAGAAGGGGATTGGCAGGTTGTACAATCGGGTGATAATTATTTTCTGAAAGGCAGTGAACATTATCGGGCAAGACTAAATACGGGTTACAATTGGACCGATTATTCCTTTAAAACCAAAGTTAGGATCATCAGCGAAACCATGCATGTCAATTTTCATGTGGCCGGGGAAAGCGGATATTTTCTGGAATCGAAAGCTGATGTGATCATTTCTGTTATAGATTTGAAGGGAAGAGAAATACGGATTACAGGTAAAATACAACAGGAAGCAGGAATTCATGAATCTGTTTGGAATATTAATAATCAACCAAACTATTTAGACCTTCAGGGAATTTATATCTGCAGGTTCGTTTTCAGGTATGATGAGTATATATTTCAGAATGAGAAAAAAATCATTTATTTAAATGATTGAAGTAGAGATACTTAATAAAATAATACATTTTTTTTGTAATCAGAAATGCATTTTCTGCGAATTAATTGTTAATAGTATGAATATATTGGTGTATTTGCTGTGTACAGCTTGATTCCGGTAAAATCAATCAACACGAATTGATGAATGAGTATGGCAATATTCCTTTTATATAGAAATTTCGAGTGTCTGATACTTTGAAAATACAAATTTTTGTACAAAAAAGTAAATCATTTGAAAATTTTTGTATATTACAATACATCTTAGAAAAGAAGTTTCCATTATAGTATTAGCAACTGTTCTGATATCTAAAAATAACCTATTGTTTAACTAATTCTCAACGCTATGAAAAAAAAATTACTTTTATTATGTTTTTTAATTACCTCGCTTTCATATACAAAAGCACAGGTTGTTTTTGATCCTGCTACGTACGATCCTGTCAATCTTCCCGCAGGTATGTCTATTGTCGACATTGGAGGTACAAGCTATTGCCAGATTGTACTGAATGGGTGGCAATCCTATATCGAAGTTGATCCTGTTGAAGTAACAGAAGAATATACGGATTTTACGGTAATGGCAAAATATGCTGTTGGTCCTGATAACGGAGGTTATACTATTGAAGAGATTAATACCTTCCTTAAACTGGCAAATGGGGATTTTTCTGTAGAAATTGGTGCACAGGGAAGTGCCAGCAGTGCTGATTTTACTGAGTACACAATACCTATTACTGAAACAGGAACTGCCGAAAGATTTCAAATGGCCGGACAGGAAACAACATCTGGAAGTTGGGCTGCTTTGGTAGGTGATACATTATGGGTTGGTGCAGTTACATTGAATGGGGCAGAAGAGCCTGATAAAGTTGAGCTTAATACTGGTAATCAATTCAGAATTTATCCGAATCCTGCTAATTCAGTACTGAATATCCTTTGTGCTGAACCAGTGGAAAGGATTCAGATAATCAGTATTACAGGAACAGTGGTTATGACTGCTCTTAATGTTGAATCGATCAATCTTATTGATCTGAAGTCAGGAATTTATATGATTAAGATTGAAACCGGTAATCAGGTATTTTCCTCAACATTTGTAAAAGAATAATCGTTTAAATCTATTCTGAAAATAAAGGCCTTCATTTCCGAAGGCCTTTTTTTATTTCAGGAACCATAAATGTACCGGATGGATAATTATTTGTGATCCAAGTTATTTGTAACCTGTCGAAAAAGAATTGTGAATTAAAAAAGGAGCAATTCTCATAATTTTCTTTTACCTTTGAAAAAATTATTTTATTACTATTATGAAAGAAGGAAAAGTAAAATTTTTTAATGAATCAAAAGGTTATGGATTCATTAAAGACAATGAAACCAATG
>CAYUAV010000238.1:2540-6268 GCA_964442665.1 uncultured Bacteroidales bacterium | reverse complement strand
TTTTGAATCCTGAAAAGAAGGTGCTGCTCCCTGACTTAAAAGCGGGATGCTCTCTTGCTGCTTCATGTGATCCGGAGGAATTTAAGAAATTTGTGTCAAAATATCCCGGTTATACTGTTATAAGTTATATTAATACTACAGCTGAAATTAAAGCATTGACCGATATAATCTGTACCTCATCAAATGCTATGAAAATTATAGAATATTTACCTGAGAATGAAAAGATAATTTTTGCACCTGATCGAAATTTGGGAAACTATATTAAAAGTATTACAGGAAGAGATATGATTATTTGGGACGGGGCATGTCATGTGCATGAGGAATTTTCACTGGAAAGAATACTGGATCTGAAATCTAAAAATGAAGATGCAAAAATTATTGCACATCCCGAGTGTGAAAGACCTATTTTGCTTATAGCCGATCATATAGGATCCACAGCATCACTTCTGAATTATACAAAATCAGATCATGCTAAAAAATATATTGTAGCTACGGAATCAGGAATATTACACCAGATGAAGAAGGCAAACCCTGAAAAAACATTTATTGCAGCACCTCCAAAAGATTCTACCTGTGCTTGCAGCGATTGCAATTTCATGAAACTTAATACACTGGAAAAAATATATAAAGCTCTTTTTTATGAAATGCCCGAAATAATTATGGAAGAGGAAATCCGGAAAAGGGCAGAAAAACCTATAAGAAAAATGCTGGAAATTTCAGAAAAATTAGGACTTTAGATTTATGAAAAATAAAATTCTAACTTTCTGTCTTTTATTTTTTCCCATAACAAGTGCCTTTAATCAGGTTATACAGGATAGTGCACACGCTGTAAATCCTAATGGTTATAATATTTTCTACTATCCAAACGGAAAGAAATTAAGCGAAGGTTATATGAAAGAAGGAAAACCAGATGGATATTGGAGAACCTACTATACAACAGGCATTATTAAATCGGAAGGAAACAGAAAGAATTTTCTGTTGGACAGCATATGGGTTTTTTACAACAGCACCGGAGACACAACTATAAAAATTAATTACTTGTTGGGAAAAAGAAACGGGTATTACTATGAATATGTAACAGACCGTTCGAGACCGGAGTTTATTGGCCAGGTTAAAAGCAAGGAATTATATGTTAACGATATAAAACAAGGGCTTGCTTACTATTACTACGATAACGGTAAACTTAAAGAAACTGTTATATATTCAAATGATAAAACTGATGGAACCAGTATTGAATATGCCGAGGATGGAAGGATAATCACAATTAAAAGATATAGTAAAGGTTCATTGATAGAACGACAAAAGATTAACCGATATAACGATAATAGAAATAAGGAAGGTGAGTGGCTTGAGTTCTATGAAGGAATCAGATTTAAAAAAGAAACTAATTATAAAAATGGTTTGTTGAACGGATACTATAAGGAATATGATCTAAATGGAAAACTTATTTTAACATTGTTGTATGAGAACGGGAAACTTCTTGAAGAGGTTAATGAAGCATCAACAAATATTGTAATAAAAGAAGTAAAGAATGAAGAAGGAAATATAATTGAAAGCGGACCATACATAGATGATATACCCGTTGGAATTCATAAGAATTTTGATAATGAAGGAAATATCATTGATTCCAGAATTTATGATGATAATGGTATTCTTTTATCTAAAGGTATTATAGATAAAGAAGGAAAACGTGAAGGAGAATGGAAAGATTATTACAGATCAGGTAATATTCGGGCGGAAGGAAGTTATTCGGGAAATAAACGTGAAGGAAAATGGACATTTTTCTTCGCTGATGGAACAATTGAACAGGTTGGATATTACCGGATTGGACTGGAGGAAGGGCAATGGATACGTTATTACAATAACGGGGATATATATGTTGAAGAAAGCTATTTTAGCGGAAAACGAGACGGATACTATACTGAATATGATGAGGAAGGGAACATTATTACAGAGGGCGAATATCTGGATGGTGAAAAGGAAGGAAAATGGAATTTGAAGATTAACGATTTTCAGGCAGAAGGAGAATTTATTACAGGATTGCGTGATGGAAAATGGAGATATTATTACGACGATGGTACCATGCTGTTTGAAGGAAGTTATATCCAGGGTAATCCTGATGGAAAACATAAATATTATTACCCGAATGGTGAGCTAAAGGAAGAGCAATATTATTCAAGCGGAATACCAGACAAGCATTGGAAACGATTCGATGAAGAAGGAAATCTGATAGTGACTATAACATACATGAATGGAAAGGAATATCGGATTAATGGGGTAAGAATTGATTTGCCTGACGATGATACTAAAATAATAAAATAAAAATGACCGATTCATTCGATATCAGGAAAAACAGTTTTTATAATGAAGATAAGGAATTCGATATTGCGATAAGGCCTGGTTCTTTTGACGAATTTAAAGGGCAGGAAAGGATTGTTAAGAATCTTCGAATCTTTGTGGAAGCAGCAAAAAGACGTGATGAGCCGCTTGATCATGTATTATTATCAGGTCCTCCTGGATTAGGTAAAACATCACTGGCTAATATTATAAAAAATGAAATGGGATCGGATATTAAAGTTTCATCGGGTCCAGTTATTGAAAAACCTGGAGATTTAGCTGGTTTGTTAACCGGATTGGAAGAAAAGGATATTCTTTTCATCGATGAAATTCATCGTTTAAGTCCTGTGGTGGAAGAATTTTTATATTCTGCAATGGAAGACTATAAAATTGATATTCTAATAGATAAAGGTCCAAACTCGAGAAGTATTCAGCTTACTTTAAATAAATTTACTTTAATTGGAGCAACAACCCGTGCAGGATTACTTACAAGTCCTTTGCGTTCGCGGTTTGGAATTAAATTTCACCTTGATTATTATGACGCCGATATTCTCAGTTTAATAGCCAAACGATCGGCCAGAATTTTGGATATTCAATTAGAAAGTGATGCCGGGTATGAAATAAGCAGGCGTTCTCGCGGAACACCAAGGATTGTTAATGCATTATTGCGAAGAGTTCGTGATTTTGCTCAAATTAAGGGAGATGGAAAAATTGATACCGTAATTGCGAAGTATGCCCTGAATGAAATGAATATTGATGAAATGGGTCTCGATGAGATGGATCATAAAATTCTTAATGTTATTATTGATAAATTTAAAGGAGGGCCTGTTGGCCTAAATACTATTGGCACTGCTATTAGTGAAGATCCTGGTTCTATCGAAGATGTTTATGAACCTTTTTTGATTAAAGAAGGTTTTATAAAACGAACACCCAGAGGGAGAGAAGTTACTGAATTGGCTTACAAACATTTAAATAAGAAACATCCGGGAATAGAACAACGCTTGTTCGACTAAGTAAACTGTGATAAAAAACGGATATCATTTTCGAAAAGATAACGGATATCATTGATCTGATATTTTAGAATGGCTATTCTCTCAATACCCATTCCGAAGGCATAACCGGTATATTTTTCAGGATCGATTCCGGAAGCTTCCAGGACATTAGGATCGACCATTCCGCAACCCATTATTTCTACAAAACCGGTATTTTTACAAATATTACATCCTGAACCGCCGCAAATAGTACAAGAAATATCTAATTCAGCAGAAGGTTCGGTAAAAGGAAAAAAAGAAGGACGAAATCGAATACGGGTTTCCGGGCCAAAAAGTTCCTGAGAAAAGAATAAAAGCGTTTGTTTCAGATCAGCAAATGAAACATCGGTATCGATATAT
>CAYUAV010000238.1:0-2530 GCA_964442665.1 uncultured Bacteroidales bacterium | reverse complement strand
GGTGGTATGAAGCGACTGGTACATATTGGCCTTCGGTATCGATATATAATCCTTCAATCTGATGAAAAATACAATGGGCGCGGGCCGATATTGATTCATTCCTGAATACCCTGCCCGGAAAAAGTTGCCTGATAGGAGGTTTTGTACTTTCCATAACACGTACCTGGACAGAAGATGTATGCGTACGCAACAGATGATCGGGATTCTTGAAAATGAAAAATGTATCCTGCATGTCACGTGCAGGATGATCAAAAGGAAAATTTAATCCGGTGAATACGTGCCAGTCATCTTCTATTTCAGGACCTTCAGTAACTGCGAATCCTATTCTTGAGAATATATCTATAATTTCTTTTCGCATCCTGGATACCGGATGCCGGGAACCTAATCTGACAGGATATGGCGGGAGCGTAAAATCAATTTCTTCTTTAGCTGTACCTTGATTAGTTAACGCTTGTTGTGAGGTTTCATATACTGATATCGCCAAAGATTTTAAATCGTTAATGAGTTGCCCGACTTCCTTTTTCCGCGAAGGTGAAATATCCTTAAAATCAGAAAATAATTGAGAAATTAAACCTTTTTTACTCAAATACTTTAAACGAAATGCCTCTAAATTTTCTTTAGAATCAATATTTATAGATTTAATTTCCTGACTGAGATGAGAAATTTTTTCGATCATGACTCTTACTTTAAAAAAGAAACTTTTTGAATGCGAATGTCTGTTAACGGACAATTGTTTCTATCAACGGGGGAATTAGCAATTTTATCAAGAACTTCAAATCCTTGAACGGGCTCTCCAAAAACAGTATATTGATAGTCTAAATGTGGACTTCCTCCTATTGTAGTATAGATTTCCTTCTGTTCCATGGTAAAAGGAAAATGAATACCTTGCTGAACCATAGCATTCAATTCTGATACGGAAAAGACACGACCCTGTACAATATAAAATTGAGAACCGCTCGATTCCCTGGTAGGATTAACATTATCAGGTTGGCGTGCTGCAGCGAGAGCTCCCCTTTTATGAAAATAGGAAGCGATAAACTCTGCTGGTATTGTATAGTCTGTACCTCCCCTGCCGAGCATTTGAAATGGTTGAGCATTTCTTGAACCGGGATCACCAGCCTGAATCATAAAATTTTTAATAACTCGGTGAAAAAGTTGATTATTATAGTAACCTTCGTTGACTAATTTTGTGAAGTTCTCACAATGAAGTGGAGTTTCATCATATAGGACAAAAACCATTTTACCCAGATTTGTTTCAAAAACAACTTCAGGGAATAATGTTTGAGAAAAAGAACGAGTAATAAAAAATGTAAAAACAAGTGTAAATGTGAAGTACTTCATAATTTTAAGAATTGTAGGATGCAAAGTTATAAAATGATTAATATTTAAAAGCTTGAGACTTTATAAAAAGCTTGCAGGGCATACGATTATTTATGGATTGGGTACGATAATACCCAGAATTTTAAATTATGTTATTCTTACAGCATACTATACCCGACTATTTAGTGTTGAGCAATTTGGAATTATTACAGAATTATATGCTTATGTTTCTTTTCTGCTCATCATACTTACCTATGGAACCGAAACGGGTTATTTTAAGTTTTCTCAAAATGATGATAAAAATATTGTATATTCTTCGTTACTGGGTTCATTACTTTTTACGTCGCTGGTTTTTGTTTGTATTATTGCAATATTTCTTAATAAAATAGCCCTGGCATTGTCATATCAGGCCAATGAGAAATATATTATTCTTTTAGCATTTATAGTTGCTATAGATGCATTTAGTACTATCCCATTTGCAAAACTCAGAAAGGAAGAACGAAGTAAAAAATTTGCGTTACTAAAAATAACTAATGTTGCAGTTACTATAATAGCTGTTTTGTTTTTTTATGAGGTTATTCCCTGGTTACAAAATAAATATCAAATACTCGAAGGAATTACAGTTCGGAAAGATGTTTTATATGTTTTTATTTCAAATCTGATAGCAAGTTTCGTTGTTCTGCTGCTTCTCATGCCTGATATTTTAAGAAGTAAATTTTCAATCGATTTTATTGTTTTGCGTGAGGTGTTGTCATTTTCTTTTCCTTTATTAATCGCAGGTTTGGCAGGCACAGTAAATGATGCACTGGACAGAGTTTTGCTAAAGCATTTGATTACAGATAATGAAAAAGCGTTATATCTGTTGGGAATTTATGGGGCCAATTACAGAATTGCAATGTTATTATCGATATTTATTCAAATGTTCAGGTATGCTATCGATCCGTTTTATTTCAATTACCAGGGAAAACCTGATGAGAAAGAAGTGTATGCCCGTATTATGCGGTTATTTATTGGAATAGCTATAATTATCTGTATGGTAATAATGTTTTATTTGAAGTATATTAAATTTTTCATTCCTGTTAAATATCACGAAGGATTAAAAATAATTCCTATAGTTTTGGCTTCATTCGTGTTTTATGGAATATTTTATAATCAATCTATCTGGTATAAACTGACAAAAAAAACCGGATATGCGATCTTACTTACTTTA
>CAYUAV010000237.1:0-6277 GCA_964442665.1 uncultured Bacteroidales bacterium | reverse complement strand
TATAGCATTAACTATAAGCGACTCAGAAGAAATCGAGAATTTCTACGAGAACATATTGCTTTTCAGCCTGAAACATAAATCTACAGTGAATGGTGAAATAACCCGGCAAATTTTTAATACGGGAGAAACAGTGGATGTATACATGATGGAGCATCAAGATAATCAGCTTGAAATTTTCCTGAGCCCGAAAAAAGAAAAAAAGATTTTCTCACATATATGTCTTGCCTACAAGAAAGCTGAAATTATCTATAACAAAACTGTTAAACTGGGTTATAAAGCCTTGGTTAAAAAAAATCCTGTTAGCGATACTTACTTCATCTGGGACAAAAGCGGCAATATGTTTGAAATTAAAGAGATTGTTGAATAATTATAAATAGAATAAAAATGGACTTTCCTAAAGTAAACCCTGATATCTGTACCGGTTGCGGTATTTGTATCGATTCTTGCCCGATGGAAGCAATTACATTAGTTAATGATGTTGCATTTATTGATGCAACTAAATGTAGTAATTGCAGGGCATGCGTGGATGATTGTCCGAATGAGGCTATAAATTAATCAAATAAATATTTCAAGTTTATGAAAACATATGATGTAATAATAATTGGAGGAGGCCCGGCAGCCATTGTAACGGGAATCACCATTAAAAAGTATTTTCAACAGAAATCGGTATTAATGGTTAAAGAAGAAGCCGAAGGCCTTGTCCCCTGTGGTATACCCTATATTTTCCACTTGTTGGGCAACGATGCCGATAAAAATAAAATGGGGCCAAAGCCTTTTATTGACCTTGGCGGGGAAGTAATTATCGATTCGGCGGTAAAAGTCGACAAGGAACAAAAAACCGTGAGTCTTAAAGCAGGAGAACAATTCGGTTACTATAAACTGGTGTTTGCAACAGGGTCGCTCCCGGTAGTACCTGCATCAATACCCGGCTACAATCTCGAAAATGTATTTTACATCAAAAAAAGCTACACGTATATTAAAGAATTGACGGCAAAAGTCCGTGATTTTAAAAATGTTGTTATTGTAGGTGGTGGCTTTATTGGAGCAGAAGTAGCAGAACAACTTGCCGCTGCAAATATAAATGTTACACTGATTGAAAGTGAACCAACTTGTTTTTCAAAAGCTTTTTCGCCTGAATTAAGCCGGATAGCAACCGATGCGTTAAAAAATACCAGGGTTAATGTAATGACTTCAACCCTTGTTAAAGAAATAACAGGAGAAAATAACAAAGTAAAACAGGTTATACTGGCTAATGGTAGCAAGATAGATACAGAAGCCGTCATTTTATCAATTGGTTACAAAGCAAATTCGCAACTCGCCAAAGAAACAGGTCTTGAATTAAACAGGTATGGCGATATTCATGTTGACAATTACGGTCGTACGACCATAAAAGACGTCAGTGCTGTAGGTGACTGTGCACAAACATTTGGTTTCCTGACAGGCCGCAGCGATATGATAAAATTAGCTTCAACAGCAACGGCCGAAGCACGGGTATTGGGTCATAATATTTTTGGAATCAGGATAAAAAAATGTACATCGGGCACACTTGGGGTTTTTTCTACCGAAATTAACGGGCTGGCTATGGCTGCCGCCGGGGCTAATGATAAAAGTGCCGGTGATGCCGGTGTTGAGTTTATTTCAGCTAAATTTTCATCGCCCGACAGGCATCCGGGTTCACTGCCTGGCGTGTCGGATTTAACTGTGAAACTGTATGCCTCGCCTGTTGACGGAAGCATTTTAGGTGGTGAAGTGTGGGGCGGAAAATCAGCTGGTGAAATCATCAATACTATCAGTATGGCCATTCAGAAATCAATTACGGTTTATGAACTGGTTTCTTTCCAGATTGGGACACATCCTTTATTAACTTCTTCTCCGGTGGTTAACCCGATAATCAGGGCTGCCGAAGAAATAATTTTCAAAATAATGCAGGTTAAACAGTAAATAATGGCAAAGACCAATTCTTTCGACGAACATCTGGACGAATATGAACAGTGGTTTATAGACAATCACATTGTCTTTCAATCGGAACTGAAAGCAATACAAAAAGTATTGCCTGAAAGTGGCAAAGGTACAGAAATCGGGGTAGGAAGTGGTGTTTTTGCTTCAATGCTTGGTATTAAGGAAGGGATTGAACCTTCTTATACTATGCGGGAGAAAGCCAGGGAAAGGTATATAAATGCTGTTGACGGTGTTGCTGAAAAATTACCTTACCCCGATAAAAGCTATGATTTTGCCCTGATGGTTACTACCATTTGCTTTGTCGATGATATTTTACAATCCTGTAAAGAAGTGCACCGGATATTAAAGAAGAACGGAACATTTATTATCGGGTTCGTTGATAAAAACAGCCCTGTCGGAAAAATATACCTGGAAAATAGAAACCAGAGTGTTTTTTATAAGGATGCTATTTTTTATAGTACTGACGAAGTTTACAGGTTTTTATCGGAAACCGGATTTAAAATAGAAACAACACTTCAAACAGTATTTGGATTGTTGGATACAATAAAAGAAGTCCAGACACCCCAAGATGGCTGCGGGAAAGGAAGTTTTGTAGTAATCAAAGCAGTAAAAGTATGAGAGAAATTATTTATAAACCAATCGGTATAGTTCACACGCCGCATGAAAGCACAAACAATATGCCTATTCAGCCTTCTTCTGCAAAAGGCATTAAGGGAACTGTTGAGGTTTATCCTGAATATGAAACAGGGTTAAAAGATTTAACAGGTTTTTCGCATATCATTCTTATTTATCATTTTCATTTATCGAACGGGTATCAATTGGAAGTTAAACCGTTTCTCGATGAAAATCTTCACGGCGTTTTTGCTACCCGTGCGCCGAAGAGGCCAAACAATGTAGGTATATCGGTGGTAAAACTTATAAAAATCGATAGGAATGTTCTCCATATAGAAAATGTAGACATTATAAACGGAACGCCTTTGCTGGACATTAAACCTTTTGTGCCTGACTTTGACGCAGCAGTCAATATCAAAATTGGATGGCTCACAGAGTCAAAACATAGGATGTCAAATCAAAAATCAGATGGCAGGTTTGATTTCTATTTTTAAAAGAACTTTACCCTGTCAGCGTCTGCTGGCAGACCTGACAGAGGTTTTTTTTAAATAATAAATTAAAATTAACATGAAGTTTGGGATTATTTTAGAAACAAAAGAAGTTGAAAAAGCATGGAATGCTTTTCGTTTGCAGTAACAACAAAAACCCAGGGACATGAGGTTAAGCTTTTTTTAATGGGCGAAGCCGTGGAATGTGAAGGACCGGTTCATAACAAATATAATGTGAATGAACAATGGAAAAAATTTGAATCGGCAGGAGGTGAAATACCGGTTGCGGCACATGCCTTAAATCACGTCAGTCAGATGATCCAACAGCCTGCCCGGTTTCTACCATGGTCGACTCCTTGAAATGGTTATTTGGGCAGATAAAGTGCTTACATTTTAATCTTAGAATGCAAATATGATGAGGAAAATACTTGCAAAAATTACCGGGATAAATGCCTTTTTACCGGATTATATACTTACCAACGATGAGCTCAGTAAAATGGTAGATACATCCGATGAATGGATAACCCAGCGTGTCGGAATCAGGGAACGCAGGATTCTAAAAGGTGAAGGACTGGCAACATCCGATATGGGAGCCGAAGCGGTAAAAGGTCTTTTACAGAAAACCACTACTAAGCCGGAAGATATAGAACTGGTTATTGTAGCTACCATTACCCCCGATATGATGTTCCCCTCTACCGCCTGCCTTGTAACTGAAAAGGCAGGGATAAAAAATGCATGGGGTTTTGATTTAAGCGCTGCCTGTTCTGGGTTTATTTTTGCATTACAAACTGCATCTCAATTTATCGAAACAGGCAAATATAAAAAAGTTATACTGGTAGCATCCGACAAAATGTCGTCCATAACCGATTATACCGACCGTACCACTTGTGTTTTGTTTGGCGATGCTGCCGTTGCTTTAATGCTTGAACCAACCACAGAAAAAGTCGGTGTGATTGACCATCACCTTCAAATTGACGGTTCAGGTAAAGACCTGTTATACCTTCGTGCCGGAGGTTCTTTGAAGCCTGCTACTCATGCCACAGTAGATGCCAAAGAACATTTCATTTATCAGGACGGACAACCCGTATTTAAAACCGCTGTTTCTAAAATGGCCGATTTTTCAATGGATATGATGAAAAAACATAACATTACAAACAATGACCTTTCATGGCTTGTCCCTCATCAGGCTAATATGCGCATTATCGAAGCCGTAGGACGAAGGATGAACCTCTCGAAGGATAAAATAATGATAAACATTGCGAAGTATGGGAATACAACAGCAGCTACTATTCCCCTTTGTCTGTGGGAAAAAGAAAACAAGCTTAAAAAAGGTGATAAACTTATTCTTTCCGCATTTGGGGGAGGGTTTACCTGGGGTACTATATACCTGAAATGGGCATATTAATAATTACCGCTATGATTGATGAACTTAAAAATATTTTTGGGCCTAAATGCTCGGCCGTAAACATAAATGGCGAAACAACTGAATTTATTAATGTGCCTGCAAAACCAATGAAATTTTGCGAGGCAGTAAACTATTCATTTAATATTCCTGTAAGACTTAAAAACGAAAATTTAGGTTGCCCCGGTGCCAGAAGGTGTATAGGTTTTGATAATAACGACAGGCAACTTGCCAAAACCATTTCGGGTAACAATAAAATTCCCTTTCATTTTATAATTGATGTTCTAAAAACAATACCAACCCTTCATGATATCAGACACATTAACCTGGGCATAACAAAATACATGGAAAAAGAAACGAGGCTCGATTTATTTATACTATATGTAAAACCCGAAAGGATAACAGGTATTTTGCATACACTGGCAAAAAGTAAAATAATGCCTTCAATACCGCCTTACTCTTTACTATCGGTATGTGGTAATGTATTTGCCAATTGTTATATAAATCAAACAGTAAGCATATCATTTGGTTGCCCCGAATCAAGAAAACACGGGGGTATAGAACAGGACGAAGTTGTAATAGGGCTTCCCTTTAAAACAGCCAAACTCATTATTGATACCAAATTGAATTTAATACAATAGTTCTATGCGTATTTATAAAAAAGCATTTCCGGTTTTAATAGTATTTACCTCTGTTTTGGTATTGCTAAATGTTGCTGTATATAATATTCCTTTCATTGTTTTTTCAGTAGCTTTTTTAGTTTTAATCATTACATTTTTCCGTCTTCCTGTCAGACAAATAAAACCTGATGAAAACTTGATATATTCCCCAGCCGATGGTAAGGTAGTTTCGATTGAAGAAGTGTTTGAAGATGAATTCCTTAAAAAAGAATGCAAAAAAGTTTCCATCTTCATGTCGGTTTTCAATGTTCACCAAAACCGTATTCCTGTTTCCGGTAAGGTTGTATATTCTAAACACCACCCCGGAAAATACCTCGTGGCCCGGCATCCCAAATCAAGCCTTAAAAATGAACGGCACACTGTGGTAATTGAAACAAACAATGGGGAATTAATATTAATAAGGCAAATTGCAGGCATTGTTGCCCGGCGTATCATTTGTAATGTAAAGGAAGGTGATGAAGTAAAACAGGGAGATGAACTTGGTTTTATTATGTTTGGCTCAAGGGTAGATGTTTTTTTCTCTTTGTATAGACAGGTAATGGTTGAGCTTAATGATAAAGTTAAAAGCAATATCTCGAAAATAGGAAAATTTCACGCTAATGTTTGATAAATACTGTAAATGGTATCCTATATGCCCCATGAAAAAATTTTACGAATCAGGCAAACTGGACAAAAAATGGATTGAAATGTATTGCAAAGGTAACTGGGAAAGCTGTCTAAGGTATAAAATGGAAGAAAACGGCCATTATCATCCCGATAATATGCTGCCTGATAGTAGCATAAATAAAACCTTGAAATAATCTTTACAAGTTAGAATGTCCCTTTTCATTATCAAGATTCTTAAACATAGTTCGAATGATGATTTGGGTCAACTAATTCCCTGTATTTGAAAACAATTTTTTTGTAATCTTCCCATGTATCCCGTTTTAACCGTGGATCGCGCAAAAGAGCAGCCGGATGAAATACCGGCATTGCCAATCTTCCCTGTAAGCTTAGCCATTTTCCACGCTCTCGTATAATCCGGTGTTCAGGGCCTGCCATGTGTTTCAGTGCCGTTGCACCCAATAATATCAAGATTTTCGGATCTATAAGTTCAATCTGTTTTAGCAACCAGGGGATACAGGCATCGGCTTCGA
>CAYUAV010000236.1:0-6278 GCA_964442665.1 uncultured Bacteroidales bacterium | reverse complement strand
TTTTTCTCAATATAATCATTTTGTAAATTCACTGGCACAATTATGTATCAACATTGAAATTTATAATTAATTAGGATCATCTTAAAAATACTACACTTTAAAAAGCGTGTGCAATGATAGATATTTTTACACTATTTGGAAATAGTTTATAAATAGTTATTTTTAGTCCGTCTAAATGTAAATTATAGCAAACCTTTAAATTATCATGAAACACCTAGCTTTTAAAATTATTGTTTTTCCTATGACATTATTTACTTGTTATGCTTTTGCAGGTAATAGTATTTTTTCATATGAGAAAGAAAAATTAGCTACTGATTTTTCCGAATTAATATTCCTGGAAGAAGTTATTATCGGCAGTAACTTAACTCTAACAGACATTCAAAATTCGGGAATGTTGCCGATAAGTATGAGCAACCTTTTGCAAGATGACGATAAATGCATGAAGGCCCGAAATGATGCTGCTATTTTGTACAAACCTACAGGTCCGGCATGGGGTAGTTTTTGTTGTACCGCCGGAACAAATCCTCTTTTTGGACTTATCCTGGCTTTGCTCATGAATAAAGAGACACCCAAGGATGCGAACTTAAATCTGGCTGATTACTCTTTGCTGAACGATGCCGATTATATATATTGTTATCGTGCTGCTGCTTTGGAAAAGAAAAAAAAGGCGGTTTGGACTTCCTTTGGAATTGGAACCGTTGTTTATCTCGCTCTTGAAATTTGGGCTTTTTCTACATATTATTAAGATATTGACAGACCAGAATAAAAAATTTTTAGCGGGAGCATTGATCTTAATTTTATGTCTCCCGTGCTTATTTTGTCCGGGCCAACAGTTTAGAAGAATAGCAGCTGATTACTCTGTTAAAGAGCAACTTACCGATGGCAGTCAAAACCTTCAGTTGGGCAAGGTTTATTACGATTTGATAAATAAACATATCTGTTATCAGGTTACCTTTCCAAAGAAAGAAACCATCATTATTTCGGATACATTGATGATTTCTGTTTATGAGTCTGGTAAGAAAGAGGCTGTGATGGGTCAAGGTATGGTATATTTCTCGATCTTTCACTTGTTGCTTCAGGGCGATTTACCCTATTTTGGAATACAGAAAATGCCCTATCATATGACAGGTGTTCAGAATGAAGACAGCCTGGTTATATCAACTTGGGTAGTTAAGGATAACGTACAATCTAAAACACCTAAAATAATGATTGCGCAAAATAATAAACGATTATATAGTTTTGTAGCTTTCGACAGCAAGGATAAAATAGTATTGAAGCAATTTTTCGAGAATTATTCCATTATCGATGGGTTAGCAATACCATTAGAAATTATCAGCTTTTACTTTTTTGATGAGGGTGAGGCTATTAACTGGTTAAGGTTAACTGATATCGAAATAAATAATTATAACAGCAATGAGAATTATTCCCTTACTATTTCTGATTTTCTTTAGTTTCTCGGTACAATGCCAGTTTACCAGTTTAACATTGTTAAAGCAAAAATTCAATTCTGAAACAAAAAGGAAACTTTACAACAAAGCACAGGAGCATCTTTCAGGCGACAATGAAGTTCAGTTTCTGGTAACAAACACTTTCCTGTTTTATAAGAGGTATATTTCATCACAGGATATAAGTTCGTGTAATTTTACTCCTTCATGTTCTGAATATGCAATTCAGGCTGTAAAAAGTCAGGGAATTGTAATTGGCGTCATCAATTTTTTCGACAGATTTACTCGTTGTAACGGGTTGAATGCAGAAAATTATTCATTCTCAAAAGATAAAAAATTGTTATTCGATCCGGTAAGAAATATGAAAGGTGACGTTTTAAATGAAAATTAGTCTGTCTTATATATTTTTTCTTTTTTCATACTTCGTACATGCCCAGGAACCGGATCTATTCTCATTATCCAATACGGAAAAATATGCTGATTATCTCTATAATACAGGTAATTATTCCTTGGCAATACCAGAATATAACAGGCTTATTTACTTCAAAGGCAATGTTGATGAATATACATACCGGCTGATAAGATGTTATCGTTACAATCATAACTTTACATTGGCACTCGGGCAAATGGATAAGCTATACACTGATATTAAACTTATGCCACAAAGTATTGCTAATGAATATATTTATTGTAATATACTTACGAAGAATTACGATTATACATTAAAGCTCTTATCTGATCCGGGAGTAACAAATGTCACTAACGTTTCTTTTTATTTAGGATTGACCTTCATATTGATGGGCGATTATAACAGGGCTGACGAGGTCCTTTCTCAGAATCCTTTGAAACTTGAACCCAATATCAGGTTACAGCATTCTTTGAAAAATTATTCTGAAGGAAAATTTAAGAAACCCTACCTTGCCATTACTATGTCTTCAATTATTCCAGGAAGCGGTAAAGTGTATACAGGGGACTGGAAGGATGGCCTTATCGCTTTCTCATTTGTTACTATTTCAGCCTGGCAAAGCTATCGGGGGTTTAATAAAAAAGGAATAAATTCAGTATATGGGTGGATTTACGGTATAGTCTCCATATCATTTTATATTGGTAATTTATACGGATCGGGTAAGGCTGCTAATTTGTATAATATCAGGAAAAGAGAAATATTTCAGCAGAATGCACAGAATATTTTCATCAATTATATTGATTAATATATTTTTCGGAATTGTCTGTGGACAAACGGCCAGACAGATTTATTCGCTGGCAAACAAGCTTTTTAAGGAAGAGCGATATGAGGCTGCCATTCCATTTTATACTCGTACTGCATTTTTTAGCGATTCGTTGAAAGCAATGAGCTTTTACAAAATTGGAATGTCGAATCTTTATCAGGGTAATTTTGCCGAGGCTGAACATTATCTTGAGTTTGCATCGCAAAGCGAAACCAGTGATAGTTCAAGATGTGAAATCCTTATGGATAAGGCCCTGCTCTATTTGCTTTCTGACCGTTATGATTTGGCTCAGTTAGAGCTGGCCGGTATTGACGATGCTTACGTTTATAATTTCTTTGAACGGTTTCAGATTCTAACAGGAGTTAGCCTAATGGGACAGCATAAATATGAAGAAAGTAAAGATCATTTTAAACTTATTCTTCCGGTTACTGAATACTACAAATTAGATTCACTGATCGGGATTGCTATTAAATGGGATAACAAAAAAACAGGGATTGCTTTTTACTCCAGTTTATGTCTGCCCGGAAGCGGACAACTATTGTATGGTAATATTAAAGAATCAGTAAATTCATTAATGTTGAACAGTGGCCTGATAGCATTAATGTACCTTGTATATACCGAGTATGGTTTTCTGGATGCTACTTTATCGGTATTACCATGGCTAGGCAGGTATTATCTTGGCGGTGCTATAAAGGCTGAAAATCTTGCATTACAGAAAAAACAAATGATGCATAATAAAATTCTTTATGAAACCTTAACATTTCTGGAATCTAACCTTGAAAACCAATATACTAGTAAGAAGAAAACGGATACGAAAATCAGTTATACGGATCAACGTCAGGGACTATATTCAAACCACGGAACTCTTTATTAACCATAGTATTATTAATGGCTTCGAGAACCAGATGGCGTCGTTCGGAGAAATGTTTATCACGTTCAATTTTAATAAGAATACATTTCTGATGGAGACGAAATATTCTGCTGATCAGAGGGAATTCCGGACCAACGACACGAGCGCCCATTTTTTCCCGTAATGCATTGGCAAGATAATTTGCTGCTGTGGTTACAATTGTCAGATTTTTATGCCGGAGAGTGAGTTTTATGAGCCGGAAATACGGCGGATACTTAAAGTTTTGACGTTCGTTAAGTTGATGCTGAAAAAATCCCTGATAGTTATTTTTGAGTAAATAGCGGATAACCACATGCTGGGGATTACTGGTCTGAATAATCACTATTCCCTGCTCTTTCTTCCGGCCGGCCCTGCCACTTACCTGTGCAATAAGCTGAAAACTTCGTTCAAATGAACGGAAATCAGGGAAGTTAAGCAAGTTATCGGCATTTAAAATACCTACAACTCTCACATGATCAAAATCAAGACCTTTTGAAATCATTTGAGTCCCGATCAGGATATCAATTTTCCTGTTTTCAAAATTAGTTATGATTTTTTCGTAAGATCGGCGGGTATGGGTTGTATCCAGGTCCATACGGGCTATTTTTACTGTTGGGAATAAAATTGCAGTTTCATCTTCCACTTTTTCCGTTCCAAAGCCACGGGTACGAATATCCGAACTCCCGCATGAGCTGCAGGTGTTGGGATTGGGAATGTTGTAACCACAATAATGGCAATAAAGCCTGTTCGATTTTTTATGATAGGTTAAACTAACATCACAGTTTTTACAATAGGGAATCCAGCCGCAGGTATTGCATTCAATATAGGGTGAAAATCCACGCCTGTTTTGAAACAGAATGATTTGTTCCTTTTTCCCCAGAGTTTCCTCAATAGCATCGATCAGGGAATTGGAAAAATGAATGTGTACCTGCTTCTTTTTACGGGCTATGCGCATATCGATTACCCTGATCTCCGGCATCTGAATATCCAGATACCGGTCACGAAGTTCAACAAGACCGTATCTTCCGTTGATGGCATTCAGATAACTTTCGAACGAAGGAGTTGCCGTACCCATTAATACTCTGGCATCATGCATTGATGCAAGCACAACGGCCGCATCCCTGGCGTTGTATCGCGGAGCCGGATCGAATTGTTTATACGTATTTTCGTGTTCTTCATCAATAATGATAAGACCAAGATCCGGGAAGGGAAGAAATATCGATGATCTCACACCAAGGATGATCTTATACTCAGGACTTCCCTTCTTTCTGATGCCGCAGAGATTTTCATATACTTCAACACGCTCGGCATCGGAGAATTTCGAATGATAAACCCCGATGTGATTCCCAAAAACACTTTGCAAACGTAGTACTATTTGTGCTGTTAGTGCAATTTCGGGTAGCAAATAAAGAACCTGTTTATTCTGCCGTATGAAATGCTCTATGAGATGGATATAGATTTCGGTTTTTCCGCTCGATGTTACTCCATGCAGTAATACTACTTTTTTCGATTGAAATTCATCGAGTATTTTAACATGAGCCCTGGTTTGGTTTTCGTTTAAAGCGAAAGGCTTTCGCTGAGGCGGAAGGGGACCTTTTAACCGGCTTATTTCTTCACTTTCGATCACAAACACCCCTTTACTGATGAGAGTGCGGAGACTGGATGCAGGAATATCTGCCGAATTCAGTAATTTTTCTTTAGCCACACGAGAAATATCAGGTTTATCAGCATATTCGCTTAAATGCAGGAATTCAATAAGGACTCTTGCCTGTTTTGCAGCTTTCTTTTCCAGCACAGTAAGTAATTCCTGGAGAGCATCCTGTTTTCGGTAGGATTCAGTTAGTACTAAATAATCCTGCAGGCGGGGTTTATATAATTCAACCAGGTTTTCTTTCAGCGTTATATATTCTTTTTCGATCAGACTTTTTATTACAGGCATTATATCTTTTCTGCCAATTGCGGTAGTCAGCTTATGTATTGAAATACCTGGAGTTTTTTTTGTTAATTCGTATACTTTAAATTCTGTTTCAGTTAATCCGGTTATAACTTCACCAGGGGTGGTATAGATTTGCGATTCACTTTCAAGTTTTAAACCTGTCGGAATGGCAGCACGATATACTTCACCCGGAGTGCACATATAGTAATCGGCCAGCCATTCCCAGAATTGAATCTGCATTTCGGTTACAAAAGGTTTATCATCAAGTACTGAAAGAATGGGACTGATTTTAAATCCTTCGGGCGGCGAGTTATGTATCTTTCTGATAATTCCGGTGTAGATCCTGCGCTTTCCAAAAACCGCTGTTACGCGGGTTCCGATTTTAACTTTGTTAGTAAATACATCGGGAACAGAATAGGTATAGTATTGCGGAACAGCTAGCGGGAGGATCAGATCGGCATAATGAAACGGTTCCTGTTGCATACTGAAAAATTTGTTGGAAAGTTCTTTTCAATTGTGAAAATACAAATTACCACACGGAAATGATATGTGCAGTAAAACAATATGACCTGAATATATATGTTATGCTATTATTAGAATAGTCTTTCCTAAAAGCAGTGTACTGACGACGGTATATTATTGCACAATGGTCATTTTACATTTGTTGCAAAGTGCTGCCTGATCCGGTCGGCAACGGCTTCTATCAGCCATGACGGAGTGGATGTGGCCCCTGTAATTCCTATTTTGTGCCTGGAGTCTAGCCTGATTTTTTCAATGTC
>CAYUAV010000235.1:0-6295 GCA_964442665.1 uncultured Bacteroidales bacterium | reverse complement strand
TTTTTAAACATTGAGATAGTTAAACCGGATGATGAATCAACATAATCATATATTATAATTTCATCTTTTCCTTGAAAATTCCTATGTAATCGACCGGCATATTGAATCACTCTTCCTTTAAACGAAATAGGCATTGCTAAAAATAATGTATCCAATTCTGGTAAATCAAATCCCTCTCCTATTAATGAACCCGTTGAAAAAATACAATAGGGAATGTTTTTATCACTGCAATCCTTAATAATTTGTAAATTTTGCATTCTCTTTTTTTTACTCATATCTCCGGTAAATAAAACAAATTCGAATTTTATGTATTGCTCTTTGTCTTTTAAAATATCTATAAGAAAATACAAATGATCCTTTCGTTCGGATAAAATCAATAGATGTCTCTTTTTTTCAAAATTTTCTAAGATATCATTCACAATCAAATTCAGTCTTTCTCTATCAATAATCAATTCATTCCATATTTCATGGATTTGCGGCTGTTCTCCATACTCCTCCGGCATTTTGAAGTTTGTCTCCTTAAAAATTACTTTTCGGCTGATTTCTTTACTTATTTCTTCGCGCATTTCATAGCATATTTGACCTGACTGCATATAAAGAATCGGATGATGTCCATCTTTTCTTTTGGGAGTGGCGGTAAGTCCTAAACAATAACGAATTGGGAATTCTGTTAAAACCATCTCAAAAGAAACAGCCGGAATATGGTGACACTCATCAATTATAACTTGCGCGTATTTTGTTTTAATAAGATCTACATTATCTGATTTTGCTATTGTTTGGATCATCGATATATCAATGATCCCGGTTGATTTATTCTTACCACTTCCAATAATACCGACATCCTTTTTATCAATAGCTAAGAATTCATGTATTTGCTTTTTCCATTGAGTAAGAATCTGTTTGCGGTGAACAAGAATAAGAGTTGGGACCTTCCTTTCTGCGATAATATTTATTGCTATAATCATTTTCCCTGAGCCTGTCGGGGCGACCAAAACACCATATTCATGATTTAGTATTTCTTTTACTGCTGACTTTTGATCGTCATTTAATTTCCCATGAAATTTTAAGTCCATTTTACCAAAATTTAATCGCTTGTCTTGTATTTTTATATTCGCGCCGGCTTTTTCTAATACGCTTTCGATATTATTTAATAAAGCTCTCGGCAATCTCAAAACATGAGAAAAATATTCCCCACAAAAAATATATTTTGGGGTGTTCCAGGTGGAAAATCTCATCCTCTGTAGTTTAAAAAAATCAGGATTGGCGAATGTTGCAAGCCTTCTTAGGGCAATAATCAATTTTGAAGGCATATTTTTCGTATTAATGTTTATTTTATCATCCAATACTATATCAATGCGATCATTAAAACAATCCGTGAATTCATCATCATCGATATTGATGCCCAATTCAGCTTCAATTGCCTCTTCTTCATCTGATTCGAAAAAATTCACAGAAGAGACATTACTTACATATGTTGATATGATTTCAGTTATATCTTCATAATTCAATCCAATTATATTGGATAAATATTCCCATTGATCCGTTATCGGCTTTGAATTTGAATCAATAAATACGGAATTACCCATTTCTCTTGGGTCCTTTTGAAGCGAGAGGGCTATAAGATTACCCAAACCGCCTTTTGGGAGGTAATCCTGATTAGGAAAAAACCGGTCATAACTTTTTAGGTCAAAGTTATTTCCCGACAAGGAAGCTTTTGTCAAAATAATAGTTCCAAGCTGTCTGGCTAATTTTGCAGGAACAGGTTCCGAGAAAAAAATCCAGGTGTGAGCCCCATTACCGGAACGCGATCTCTCAATATAAACAGGCACACCCATTCATTTCCGCATACCGGTGAATAGCCTTTTATCCTCTTGGCTTTATTTTCCCAAAGTTTTGGAAAGACATCTTTACGACAAACAAAAAGCTTAAAGAATAAAGATATCTTTTCTTCTTTTGTTTCCGGGACGTGAGCATAGAGTCTTTCCCCATAAAGATCATTAGTGGTTTTTAATTTTAATTCATTTAATTCGGCAAGGAGTTTTCGTTTTTCATTTTCTATATTCGTGATTTGCTTTTTTAGGAATTCGATTCTTTGTTGGATATTCAACTACTGATTCCCTTGTTCAATATAAGGATTGTTATTTTTCATAACTCATGCCCTTCGGAATTGTTATTTGGAAACTGTTATCCAATTTCCCGGCTTTAATTATTTGCCGTTTCCCCTTCCCCAAATCAATCTTATTTATTTCTAATTTGCCGAACCATTTATGCGAATGTTTTTTTGCGAACCAGAGAAAAAGACGTTTTGTCTTAACATTAATACATTTTTCGAGTAGTTCCTGTAAAACTTCCGGTATTAAGTTTACGGCACCGTCAAATATCTTATCGATTGATTTAAAATCCGCTTCTTTTTGAATCTGTGAAACTGATTCCAATAGAGCCCGTTCCGATATGGAATAAGGAAGGGGCCAGTCCCATGAGCCGAAGGGTTCTTTCCTTATCCCTACTCGATATGAAGCAGGAAATAACCTGGTTTTTATTATATGAAATTGATAAGTGTCATTCAGTTTATTGATCCAACTCGGAAGATTTCGATTACAGAATATTGCTATATCTACTTTTCGAGCCAACTGCAGGAAATGGAAAAGCCCGTAATATGCCAAAGCCGTTTTACCGCCTATATGCAGTTGATATTCCAGATTTATAAGGGAGAATATTACATGTTCCCATTTAAGAGCCGGCCCCGGTCGACGATAAAAACCGCGACTTATTGTTATCAGTTTTCCGGTTCTAAGGTAATAATCTACCAGTGGCCTATTAATTCCTCTTCTTAAAAGCCACGCGCGGTTTACTATTTGTCCTTCCGACAACATTTCTGTAAGTGATTTTTTAGAATCTTTCGGTTTATTTCTATGTGCATTTTGCATAGTAATATTATGCAAATAAAATGATTTATAAACTATGATTATAAAAATCAAAGGGGCTCATTGTTTAAATATGAAAGAGAATGCCTACGGATCATATCCTGAAACAAATGTTAATTTATCGTATATCCTCGCAATCGGTGTGCCCTGCTCTAATTTACTGAAGGCTTTCCGGCCGAAGGAAACGATATCGGCCTTGGCACATGACATGCATTCGATGTATTTTTCTGCTGTGTACCCCGGTTGAGTTGTATCTCTGTAATCTATGCTGTGATAAGCTTTAAAAGACTTTGCCGCATTACTATCTATTATAAGAAATAAATCCGGGTTTAGGAAATGCAAGATTTTGGTCGCGCCTACTTGAAAATCACCGCCATTCTGATTGAGCCCGCCTTGACCGCCGGCACTTAACTCCCTGTATGCCGTTTCAATATTGCTCTTTTCATTTTTCAGATCAATATCCATTATGCTCTTACCATTCAAATGGTTAATCATGGATTTAATACAAAGGAGTTTTTTGTGAAGTATCGCCGCGAAACCGCCGGCCTTTATGTCGTATTTATTTTCGGCCCCTTTTCCTATCATGCGTTCCATATCAAAGGAAATCAATGCGGCAACGATGTAAGGAAGATATTCAGTATCGAATAATTCATGCAGTGATTTGCGTTTACTGTAAATAAAGTCTGCAACAATGTTGTAATGCATCCCATGTTTATTATAGCGGGCTATTTTTTCTTGTGTGTCTGTAAGAATCATAGATTTCTTATTATCTTAATCCTATATTAAAATTTGTGCCATAGCCTAATTATAATATAAATATTTACAATGTTTTCTACTCCGCTGGGAACGACTTATTCCTTACCTTTTTGATAAAATCTACGGCACTTATTGATATTTGCCGTATTTTTTACGATAATAGATATATGAAAGACGAGATCAGAAATCGAATCATCTATATATTTGAGCAAAACAATGGATACGGTTCTACCGGAGAAATTCAGGCACATGGCATTCATAATACCTATCTCACGGAACTCGAAAAAGAAGGGACGATACGGAAGGTCAAACAGGGGCTTTATGTCCTTTCAAGCCATACACCTGATTCCAGCCTGATTGAAGCACTCAAAATTGTATCCGGTGGAGTGGTCTGTCTATCATCCGCCCTTGCCTTCCACCATCTGACCACTTTTCAACCTCTCTCTGTTGAGATCGCCATAGAACGTAAACGAAAAATTGTCCTGCCGGACTTTCCTCCCATTCATCTTGTTTACTTTTCCAAGGATCGCTTTGAAACCGGCATCATAATGGGAAAGGCAGGCGGCAAGAACATCCGCGTTTATGATAAAGAAAAGACCATCTGTGATGTTGTTTTTTACAGAAACAAAATAGGCCTCGATATCGTTATGGAGGCGCTTCGCAATTATCTTCGTGAAACGGGAAGAAACATCGCCAAACTTCTATCGATGGCGGACAGACTCCGGGAGGGGAACATGATCCGTAACTATCTTGAGGTCCTGGTGTAGTGACTGATTCAGGAAGAATACAATCGATAAAGCAACGACTTCAGAACATAGCCAAAGAAAAAATAATTGATTTTAACTACCTGCTGCTGGTCTATATGAATGAAGGATTTCTGCGGCGTTTACAGACTTCCAAATACAATAAAAATTTTATCCTCAAAGGTGGATTTCTCTTATCATCACTAATCGAATCCCTGGGCCGATCAACCAGGGATTTGGACTTTTCCGCCAAAAAAACTGATAATAATCTTTCCGAAGTGGAAATAATTTTAAAGACCATCTGCTCCACAGAAATCGATGACTGCCTTACTTTTCAAACCAATCAGCTTGAAACAATAGAAATCACTGAAGATAATATATACTCGGGGATCCGTACGACGGTTCCTTTTTCCTTGGAAATTCAAGACATATACTCCAATTCGATGTAGGATTTGGCGATCAGATCACTCCAGGCGAAAAGGAGTATAAACTCATTCCTTTGCTGTCTGAAATACCAATTAGTCTTTTTGTTTATCCTATCGAATCTATAATAGCCGAGAAATTTGAGTCTATGATTGCGCTTGATGAAATAAACAGTCGGATGAAGGATTTTTACGATCTTTATATGATCTTTAATAATTTCCGAATCGACCATTCAATACTAATGAAGGCAGTCCGAAACACTTTCTATGTTCGCAAAACTGTCTGTTCGCCCAAACCAATCGTTTTTTCCAATGAATATTATAGAAATCCTGATAAAGTCCGCATGTGGATGCGATTCTTGAAAAGAAATGCAATAAAAAATGTTATACCCTTCATTGAAGTCTACAGACTAATTCGAGAAAACCTCAAACCTGTATATCAGGAAATAAAGTAATAAAATTGCAATTTACGGAAAAAACAATCCAACCGGTGTGCCATCTCCAATATTTTAATACAAGTATAAAAACAGCCCTTTCCGGCGTTAACCGAAAAGGGCTTGTTAGCGTGGCGTTTGTAGTAGCTCCGAGAAACAAACAGAATGCTAATAGAAGAATAAATTTAATTGAAGATTCAATAACACTACCAGAAATATTGAAAGTAAGAAGCAAATCATTTTTAATGAATCTTTATTCAAAGGAAAAGTTGTCTGTACGAGAAATCGCCAAGCTTACAAGAACAAGTCACTCGACGATATTATTGGCTTTGTCAAAGATAGGAATTCCGTTAAACGGTAATGGCCATAAACGTAAGGGGCAGATCCCTTTTGGCTTTGACTACAGAGACTATAGACTTATTAGAAAAAAAGAAGAGCAAGAAGTTATTAGGATGATTCGCCAATATAGAGTCAACGGCTTATCTTTGCGAAAGATAGCAGACGAGTTGAATCAAAAGCTTATCCCTACTAAAAACTGTGGTATTTGGCAGGCGAATACGGTGAGAAAAATCCTGGAACGAATCTGAGAGGTACTGCTTAAACTTATAAAGTACCCCGAAGCAGGATTCGCAGCACTTATTGACTAACCTCTGTCCAGTGGGAGAAGGTAAGAAGGAAGTATAACTTAGAACTTAAAGAAGAAACTCATATTTTCTTTTCCCATGTAAGATGCGTCTGATTTCAATAATTTTTTCTTTTATTACATAGAATACGATATACTCTTCAATTATTAACATTCTATATCCAAGATTTTTTAATCTACCATCATTTGGAACTTTACCCATTTCAGGAAAATCTGCCAACTTTGCTATTGTATTATCAATTGTATTGAGGAATGAAGCTGCTACGGAAGGATTATCTTTATAAATATATTCAAAAATATCTGTTAAATCACGTTCAGCTATCGAAAGGTATAATATATCATATTTTTTAGGCATTTATTTTTTTCCGTAATT
>CAYUAV010000234.1:0-6300 GCA_964442665.1 uncultured Bacteroidales bacterium | reverse complement strand
CTGTTTGAAGGGCCAAACTTTGTAGATCCGTCGCGTCTGTAAACTCCTGTAAATAAAATCTTTTGGTTAAAATCATAATTTACTCTTCCAAAATAGGAAAGGAAAGATTCATCATCTTTTGTACCGTAGTTTGTTTTCAGGGAGTCATTGGTACCATTGTCCAGAATAGCATGTTCCAAATCAGGGATAATCAGGTCATAAGCCTTACCCCCGGCATAATACCTGGTTCTTTCACGAACCGTATTACCTACAAGAAGGTTAAAGTTATTTTTGCCGATTGCAAAAGTATATGTAGCCGTGTTTTCCCAATTGTATTTGGAATTTCTGTCAAGATTCATTTCTGCAGTGGTATGCAGATTCAAATCCAGTGTGGATAAGTTATAGACAGGTATATACTTATTGTATTCGTTAATCGATATTTCAAATCCCAGATCTGTTTTGAGCTTTAAATTTTTAATAGGAGAAAGTATAAGATACGTATTACCAAGTGTCTTATTATTTATCGTCTTATTTTGACAATTATAATATAGGTTAGCCAATGGATTCGTTTCTGAAGGATAAATTGATCTGCCATAACCATCAGGGTATGCATTGTCATATGGTAGGAATGTAGGAGATGTATTTAAGAATCCCTTCACATTATTACCATAAATGTTTCCAACTCCAATGCCATGGCTTACCGTATGAGCAAAAGTAATATTCTCGCCAAAAGTAAAGATATCTTTATAGATACTGGTCTCAGAATTTACCCGTATCGATGTCCTCTCATAGGATGATTGATCGTGTGTGCCTATTATACCATCCTGTGCAAAATAATTTACTGATGCTGAATAAATACTTTTTTCGGAACCACCATTTACACTTAACGAATGGCTTTGAACGGGGGCATTTTTAGTAAATAAGTAATCCTGCCAGTTAACATCCGGAATCGAATTGAACACTGAAGGATCTATCTGGATATTTCCATCACTATTATAGATAACATCTCCGTTAGCATCCATTTGAGGAAGAAAAGGCAAATTATCCGGATAATTTGGATTTGTCCTGTATGTTGTATGTGAGTTTATATAACCTTCATCCAAAAGCATCACATAATCGTGTGTATTCAGCATGTCAATCCTTTTAATAACATTCTGAACACCGTAATATCCATCGTAAGAAATATGCATTTCACCTGCTTTACCTTTCTTTGTAGTAATAAGCACTACCCCGTTTGCAGCTTGTGCCCCGTAAATAGCTGAAGAGGCTGCATCTTTAAGAATATCGACTGATTCTATATCGGACGGATTTAAATAGGCTATATCGTTAGTGGGTACACCATCGACAATGTAAAGCGGTTCGGCATTTCCTATGGTCCCGACACCCCGGATACGCACCTTAAAATTTGAACCGGGTTGTCCAGAATTTGACGATATCTGGACACCTGTAGTTAAACCCTGTAAGGCTTGTTCCAGTCGCAGGCTATGTTTTTGATCCATTTCATCACCGGACACATGTACATTGGCTCCTGTATTTAATTTCTTTTTCATAGTGCCGTAGCCAACTACAACAACTTCATCAAGTTCTTGTATGTCAATGACAAGACTAATATCTATTTCTTCTCTTCCCTGAACAGGAATATATTCAGTCAGATAGCCCATCATTGAAAAAACCAATACGGCATCTTCATTTACATTACTTAAGGTGTATTTTCCGTTTATATCTGTTACAATTCCATTTGTTGTTCCTTCAACACTAACAGTTACACCTAATAAAGGCTCACCTGTTGCAGCATCAGTAACTGAACCTGAAATTGTTCGTTCTTGTGAATAGCTGCTCCCAAGAAAAATGATAAAAAGCAGAAATGAGAGCATTATTCTGACCAACGGATGGTTGTGCTTTTTTAATAGAAATTTATTTTTCATAGAATTTGATAGGTATAATGTTTAAACTGGTTATTATTATTTATCTTGATTGATTGTATTTTTTGATGAGCTGAGATTGTAAATGTTTTTTAGACTTTTGTTGATCTTTTAACTAAATCAAAACTAATTTCTATATGACTTACATGTCTTTAAAATACCGCCTAAAATCTTTGAAATTCTTTCATTCTTTGACTAAAATTGACATCCTTATCTATTGTTAAATTACGGTATCCGATGCAATTATCAATGTTCCATAAAAAGTGGTGGGTATACCTGGGAATAGTACTCTTTGCATTTAATGACTTTTCTTCAGGACAGGAGAAATACTTGCATTTTACCGAGATCAACGGACTACCGCGTAATATTACTAACTGTCTTGAGCAGGATAAGTATGGCTACCTGTGGATCGGTACAGGGAATGGAATCGTTCGTTACGACGGGAAAAACTTTAATACTTATTCCGAACTGATAGGCGCCGGTGTTAATTTCCTGCTATACGATACTCGGGGTATCCTCTGGGTGACATCTAATAAAGGTCTTTACAGGTATAACCGTCTGACAAATTATTTTGAACAGATCGCTTCGGGGTATATTTCGAAGCTGGAGGAAGACCGGGGTGAAATCTACTTTTTAATGATATCGAACCTGTTTAAAGTGAAGGGTGATAGCATAACCATTGTACACAGGGGAAATGATATCTCCGACTTTTGTTTTTCAGCAGAAGGGATATGGCTTGGTAAAAGTAACGATGGGGTGCGGCTCTTGAGCCGTAAGAGCGGTTTTAAAGAAATTACAGTTTCCTGTCTCAATAAACAGAAAGTTGCGCTTGTCTGTAAAATTGATGATAAGCTCATTGTAGGTTGCTACAACGGACAACTGTATGTTATACCCGGCAATGGCAAACCGAAAGAAGTAGCTATAACAAATCATTATTTCTTCAGAAAGATTGTAAAAATCGGACAGGAAATATGGCTGGCTACCGATGGTAATGGCATCATTATCCTGGATAATGACCTTCATTTTTTAAGAACATTACAGCGAAGTAAAAATACCGATGCATCGATCAGCAGCAACAGTATTTGCGATATTTTCCCAGGGGAAAATCATGAAATATGGATTGCCTCCTATGGAGCAGGACTTACGTGCATTCTGCCTGACAACCTCCTGTTTCAAAACATACTGCCCGAGAAAGTAAACGAAAATTCGCTGGTTGCCAACGAAGGCGTTTCAGTATTTATAAAAATGCCTTTAATATATTTTGGCACTAACTATGGACTATCGACATGGAATGAACATACGCAAGAGTTTAAAAACCTGTCCAGCGATCAGTTAAGAGAAGAATTGAACGGAACAAAAGTTACTGCCATGGATGTTGACCAACACAATACTATATGGGTGGGTACATACGACGGACTGTTAGGTCATTATACTCCGGATTATACCCTTATAAAAACCTATCATCCCAGCAGCACCGACCCGGATGAGATGCAACGGATCGTTATTTTGCGGGAAATACCTGACAACCATTTGCTTATTGTAACACAGTTTCAAAGTAATATTCTGCTGAACTTCGATAGGGCAAATGGAAGTTCACAAGTATTTGAATTATATTCAAAAGGAAGCCATATAACGTATTGTTTGTTAAATTCATTACGGGAAAACCGCAAGGGTGAATTACTGGCTTTGATTTCCAACCAGGGTTTATTCCATGTGAACTGGAGAGATAATATACTGGAAAACAGGTTGCAGGCAATGAATAAGCGTATTGATTGCTATATTTCCGATTTCTACCCGGATAAACGAGGCAACTACTGGTTTGCATCTTCTGACGATGGTTTGCTGTGTGTTTCGGAAGATGGTAAATACTTTAAAAAATGGACAGTCAGGGATGGATTGTCATCTAATACACTTGTCCGGATCGAGTCGACCGATGACCGTTTTCTCTGGATCAGCACCCTGTCAGGAATTTGCAGGTTCGACATGCAAACAGACCAGGTGCTGAATTTTAGCCTGCGCGACGGACTTCCTGCGAACGAGTTTCTTGAAAGAATCTCAGACAAAACAGAGGATGGAAGGATAATTTATGGCTCAATTGCCGGGTTCACTATCATAGATCCCGAAAAAGTCATTCCCGATACTTCCAAAACCGAAGTTATTATCTCGGACATTACGTTCCAGAATCAAAGCATCCGGAGTCCTCAAGGCAAACAATTCCTGAAGCAACCCCTGGAAGAAACAAAAGAGATATGGCTTCCCTATTCCAGAAATTCCTTTTCCATCCATTTTTTTGTGAAAGAAAAGAATTTTATAAAATATCACAATTATGCCTATCGACTGATCGGACTGGAGAAGAATATGATCTATATCGGAGAGTCCGATCATGCCACGTATACCAATTTGTCGCCGGGCACCTATACCTTTGAGATAAAAAGCACTGACAAAATCCAGGGAAGTGTTCCCACCCGCCTTATCATTCACATTCAGTCGCCCTGGTACTTAAGCTGGTATGCTTACCTGGCGTATGTAATCATTTTCTTTACCATTGTGTATCTTTCCATTTATGCTTATAAAGAAAGGATGGAGTTGAAAAAAGAAAAAGAAATATCTGAATTCAAGATACAGAAAGAACATGAACTCACCGAAAAGAAACTGGAATTCTTTACCGACATATCACACGATCTGAAAACTCCTTTGACCCTTATCGATGCCCCTGTCAGCGATTTATTGCAGTCGGAAAACCTTGATCAGGAACAGGTGAATAAACTAACGCTTATCCGACGCAATTCAAAACGGCTATATAGCCTGATAACCGACTTACTTGATTTCAGGAAGCTGACACAAAAGCATTATACACTGGCGGTGAAAGAAACGGATATTCACAGCCTCATCGAAGGAATTTTTAATGTCTTTCAGGAAGAGTGTAAAAATAAATCCATCTCATTTGAGCGAACAACAGAAAAAGGATTAACAGGGTATGTCGACGCGGAAAAAATCGAGAAGATCATTTGGAACCTCCTGTCCAACGCAGTGAAGTTCACAAACAACGGGGGAGCTATTTGTTTGAGTGCGGCAGAAAGGGTAACAAATGGAAACAGAAAAATAGAACTGGTTATTGGTGATAACGGTATTGGAATATCGGAGGAAGATAAAAACAAGATATTTGATCGTTTTTTCAAGGTTCAGAATCACAATACAAAGAATCAACAGGGAACAGGAATAGGTCTTTCGATCGTTAAAGAGCTGGTCGAAATGCACCATGGTCAAATATGGGTAGAATCGGCATTAGGTACAGGGACAACTTTTATAATTGCGATCCCTGCAGATAAAGCAGATTATGCTGAGAATGAGTTAGCCGGTGTTGATACAACAGAGGCATTCACCTACGCATATGAAATAGTTGAAAACCCACAAAAAAACCCCCAAACTGACAGCCGACAAAAACAGTATAATTTACCCGGAATTTTGATAGTGGAAGATAATTCAGAGCTTCGGGAATACCTGTCCGGGCATTTGGGAAAACAATATAAGGTATACCAGGCTGAAGATGGTATTGCAGGTCTTAATTTAGTAAAAGAAATTAATCCTGATATTATTCTGACTGATGTTCAGATGCCCAAAATGAACGGATACGAATTCTGTAAAGAAATCAGACGGAATTTCGATACTTCTCATATTCCGGTGATTATGCTTACTGCTCATGATACCATTGATCACCAGATAGAAGGACTCACAACAGGGGCCGATGCGTATTTAACAAAACCATTTGAGATAAAACTACTTGATGCTGTTTTGAATTCCATCCTTGAAAACAGGAAAACTCTACGTAACAAATTTCTTGGCGTTGAATCAGCTGAAAATCTTGAAAAGACGCTGCCTCAGAGAGACATCGATTTTATGCTCAGACTTAAACTATTCATCGAAGAGAGGATAATAAACCAGGATCTTAATGTAGAATTATTGTCTGAACATTTTGCAGTCAGTCTGACCCAGCTGAATCGAAAAATAAAATCGCTTACAGGTTATACGCCCAATAACCTGATTAAATCGATTCGGCTCAGGAAAGCCTTCAGACTTATTCGTGAAGAAGGCTTTAGAGTTTCAGAGGCAGCTTATCAAACAGGGTTTAACGACCCGAATTATTTCACTACTTGTTTTAAGAAAGAATTTGGCGAAAATCCTTCGCAGATAGGATAAACTGAATACCGGATTAACGGCCGGAGAATCCAAATTATATCTGATGCTCCGCATAAATCGGGCTGAAGGGTTAATCTGTTGGAGGGGCAGAAATTAATTCATAGAGTTGATATTTAACATGTTGTTTATTGGGCGACATAATTTATGATCCCATTTTATGCATTGAAATATTGAAATAAGTAGTTATGTATTGCAAGTCAGG
>CAYUAV010000233.1:0-6312 GCA_964442665.1 uncultured Bacteroidales bacterium | reverse complement strand
ATCACTTCGAGACACTGATCGCGGGCAATCTGGTAGTAATACGTATAATTCGAGCCACGCTGCATACCACCCTCACGGCGCAAAGAATAGCCGCCACGTGCCAGGGCAATCCTCGCCAGGAGTCCTTTAACCGCTCCTTTGGTTATCCGTTCATCCAAAGGAACTTCAGAACGCCACGGAACCAGCGAATCAGCACTTAATAAATCATTAATTATCTGATCGTAAATAATATCTCTGTCGGTTTTGGGAAGGTTCAGATCGTCACCGGGTTCATAGGGTTTTAGCTTAAAGGGTACATCGCCCCAATTCCTGATCAATTCATAATAATGCAAGGCCCGCAGGGTAAGGGCTTCACCGTACATCCGGCGCATTTCGAATTTCTCATCATCAGTACCGCCGTTATACAAAGGACTTTCAGGTATATTGGCAATACATATATTAGCCCTTTCTATACCGTTATAAAGGTTTGTCCAGGGCTTATAAATTTCCTCGTTTCCTGAGGTAGCAGCATAGCGGGCAATACCCCTCCGACCATTATCCAGGCTTCCGGAACACATGGCTATATCGGTATCGACGCCATAATACATACTCAGACGCTTTGAATATCCTTCATCGCGGGTCATTAACTGGTATATGCCCATAATCGTTTGCCGGGTAAAATCGACATTATTAAAAATATTTTCTGCTTCAAAACTCGAAACAGGCTGAACTTCAAAATATTTTTCACAGGAAAACAGGCTGCTTACAGCTATTCCTGCCAGAAGCAGGATTGATTTCTTTATTGGTATTGTATATTTCATGATGCTCATTTTTCACTTGTTAAAGAGTAAGATTCAATCCTAACAGATACATACGGCTTCGCGGATAAGCTGAATAATCAACTCCTGGTGTCATAGGAGTATCGCGACGCGTGTCTACTTCCGGGTCATAGCCGGAATACCGGGTAAATGTATACAGGTTGTTTACAGTAAAATAAAATCGCAGATTGTCGATAAAAACCTTGTTCATCCATTTTTCGGGTAGAGTATAACCAAGGGTGATATTATTGATCCTGAGAAAAGACCCGTCTTCAACAGCCCATGAATGAAACAGGTAACGTCCCGTAGTAGGCTTCCAGATAGTTGCATTCCGGTTCATTTCTTCCAGTGCAACAGGATCGGTAACCACTTCGCCAAGCTCATCAACTGTAATCCATCGATTTTCAGAATTCATGTCCTGTAACAGATTGGTATATGGATTATAACCACTGGTAAATTCAATTTTATTGGCATTATATATATCGTTTCCGTAAACCCAGTTCAGAAATATACTTAAGTCAATTCCTTTATACATGGCGGAGATATTTATACCTCCGATATGTTTGGGATTGGCATTACCGATCACGGTCCGGTCATCTTCAAATGTGACCAGGTTACCGTCGCTGTATGGGTTACCGAGTGAATCAACCGGATTGGCCAGATTCATGAACCTGTAGGAACCGGGTCCGAATCCTTCAAACACAATACCGCGATTATCGGGAACACCCTCCTGGAGCACATAGTCTTCATCTACAAGTAAAAATTCACCGGTTTCCGGATCGATAACAAAATCATCGACAGTATAGTAACCGTCGGTAACAAATCCGTACATCAATCCGACAGGTTCACCCACACGGACTATATAGTCAGCACCTGTATTGTCATTCCAGTCGGAGGATACAAGCATCTCATCGACATTCTCACTTAGTTTATCGACGCGGTTTCTGTTAAAAGCGATATTAAAATTTAGTGAAAGCTTGAAATCGTTTTTGTCAATGAGATAGGCATTGCAGGCAGCTTCGAAGCCATAATTGGCAGTGGAGCCAATATTCTGGATCTGACTTTCGTAACCTACAGAGGGATCGAGAGCTACTTCTACCAGGAGATCTTTGGTCGTGTTATAATAGTAATCGAGAGTCAGATTCAGCCGCTCATTCAGGATTCCAAAATCGAGACCGGCATCACGTGTTATGGTAGTTTCCCATTTTAATCTGGGATTGTATGGATCTGGCCTGTAAAGATAGGAAACAGGAGATTCATTCAGAAAATAGGGTTTTGAGGGATCGGTTTCAAACCGGCTAAGGAAATATTGGTTTTTAATTCTGTTATTTCCTGCCTGCCCGTAACTTAGCCTCAATTTCAGTGAGGAGATCCAGTTCAGACTTTTCATGAACGATTCTTCCGAAATCCGCCATGCTCCAGAAACAGATGGAAAATATCCCCAGCTGTTTCCTTTATAAAATTTTGATGAGCCATCGGCCCGTAAAGACAGCTGAACTAAATATTTGTTTCTGAAATTATAGTTGATTCTGCCGAAATAGGAAAGAAGTTTATCTTCTGAAATATAGGAATAGGGATTTTGCGGGGCATTACCCAGTGTCAGAAAGCCTAATGCGAATTCGGGAGAAATATGCTTCGGGAATTCCTGAATTTCCTGTTCAAATTCCGTTTCATGGGTATTGATCATTTCCTGGCCAACCAGGAATGTAAAATCATGCTTATCAAAATGCGCATCATAATTCAGGGTGTTGGACCAACGAAAACGCGCACGGGTATCTTTGGCAACCTGAACAACCGGCAGGTCGGCATATCGCCTTGCCAGATAGGTAGTAGGGCCATAAAACCGGTCATCATTTTCTTTCCAGTCGTAATATCCCACTTCGGTCCGGAAATACAAACCCTCGAGAATATCGTATTTTAACGCCGAATTAAGACTTGAAGTGATGATTTTTTTATTTCGGTATTCATCATGAGTGAGTTCAACCGGATTTGTGAGTCCGCTGACCGTGTAATACTCATCGTCAGTAAATATTAATTCAGCTTCATCGCTGAAATCAATAAGACCAGCAACAGGCCTGTACATTACGCTATGCCTTAACCGGTTTTGTGAGGCCTTTCCCGGATCGGAAGTACCGGCACCCAGAACTCTCAAATCGATATAACGTGCATCAAAATCAAAGGTAATACGTTTCGATGCCTGAGTCTGGAACTTAAAATTCAGACTGTTTCTTGTATACCCGGATCCGATCATAATTCCTTCATCGTCGTTGTAATTATAACTCAGATTATAATTGAACTTTTCCGTACCGCCTGTTATACCCAGGTTATGCATAACCGTGCGGGCATCTCTGCCAAAAACTTCATTTTGCCAGTCGGTACCTTCGGCATTGGTATACAGGCTATCGAGCTGATCCCATGTTCCGTATATATTTTCGAAACGTCTGCGGTCCTGAAAATTGCCCTGTGCACGTTCGTACTGGTAAAAAACATATTCATATGGATTCAGTACATCGAGTTCTTTGACCAGTTCTTTCTTGCCGTAGTATGTATTATAAGTAACTTTTAATTTTCCTTCCTTTCCTCCTTTTGTAGTGATTATTATAACCCCGTTCGCACCCCTGGAACCATATATGGCGGCTGCCGAAGCATCTTTCAGTACATCGATCGATTCGATATCGGAGGGGGCTATATCGCTGATGCCATCGACAGGGAATCCGTCGACAATATAAAGCGGCGAGTTATCCTGTGTGATTGAACCTCCGCCACGAACACGGATCCTGACTTCTGCATTGGGTGAACCTTCGGAAGAAGTTATCTGTACACCGGCAAGCCTGCCTGTTAATGCCTGAGTTGTCGAAGCAAGAGGAATATCTTTCAATTGTTCGGAATTCACGGAAGCCACAGGGGCTGTAAGATCCCTTCTTCGCACTGTTCCGTATCCGATCACGACTACTTCATCAAGACCGGTAATATCAGGAACGAGATTAACCTTAATCTCTGTTTTATTACCAATAGTAATATCTTCGTTGAGGTAACCAATAAAAGATATTTCCAACACAGTATTCTCGTCAGGAACAGTAATAGAGAATTTTCCTTCGATATTGGTTACCGTACCCTGGTCTGTTCCTTTAATAACCACTGTGGCCCCTGTAAGAGGTTCATTCTTGTCATCAAGTACTACACCTGTTATCTCCTTTTGTGCAAACAGAATATCCACACCCGAAATAAGCAGGATAATAAACATCCAAAGTAATCTTTTTTTCATCTTTAAGGTCTTCTAGGTTAGCGTTGAATAGCATTCCGGCAATATTCAGGAATATGATACTATTTGTTATACAATTTAAGCAGATTCAGGCAAATGATACATGATTTCTGCGAGGTATTGAAAGTCTTCCCGACTTTATTGTATAGTCGGGAAGATTTTATTTTGTGTTCTGATAATGCAATACAGAAATTAGCGCTTATTTATTCAATAATTAATTTTTGAATTGCTGAAGCATCATTGCTATTGACTTTAATCAGGTAGATTCCCTGGCTGAATCCGCTTACATCCAGTTTTATAACCGATTTCTGAACTGCAAATTCCTGGATCAGGTTACCGGTAAACGCATAAATCTGGATACTTGAAACATTATTGCTAAGTTCGAATGTTACCAGATTGGTTGCAGGATTTGGATACATGGAAAGTAATTCTCCTTCATGTAATGTTAATGCATTGGGAGCAAGGGTAATGTCTATCGTATAATCCTGAGTATTTCCTGCTTCGGCAGTTACCGTTATGGTTACCATTTGCGGCAGACCGGTTATTTCGCCGTCACCGCTTACCGAAGCATTGGCATCATTGGCCATGGCAGTCAGAGTAACACTTTCGGTACTGAATGGAACTTCGAGGCTGTAACTGGTAGTTGCCGGGTCAAATGCCGGAACGAGATCTCCAACGCTGGCAGAGAGAGAAGATAGTGTAGCATCGTCGCTAACTTCTCCGGCAGTTACATTTATAGAATAATTCATTATATATCCGTCTTCGGCAGTAACTTCGATAACAGCTGTTCCCGGGATATCAGCGAAGAGAGTATCACCGCCGGCAGTAGCATTTGCGTCACTTGTTTCAACCGTAAACCTGACTTCGGAAGTTCCGGCCGGTACTGCCAGATCATATTCCAAAGTATCAGGGTGAAAGTCCGGTGTGAGAACGCCAATTCCCGGAACCAGTGAAGCTAATGAAGCATCGGAAGAACTGATTGTTGTAATTAATGAATCAGGAATGAATGTACTCATATCAGGTGCATAGGCTCCTGTAGTATCCCAAATGATCCAGTCGATATAAGCGCCTAAAGTAGAACTCCCATTTCCGTCACCGAACCGGAAATAGTTTTCGCCGTCAGTAGTTGGAGTTACTACAGATGCCATGGGAACAGGATTTTCATCCAGATAGAAATTGACCGTATTGGTATCTTTTGTAATTCTGTAAATATGCCAACCTAAGGTTCCTACATCAAGATTACCGGATACATTGGCTTCTTTCAACTGGAATGTAAAATCGTTCTTTATGTATAATCTTTCTCTATAGCCTCCCTGTCTGAAATCGAATTCCATTGTACGGTCCAGTGTATCGGAAGCTCCTTTTATGCGGGCCACCAAAGTTATAGGATCATCAACATTGTTCGGGAGATTATATTTCCACATAAACTTACCCGGGTCTGCTTCCGGAGATATCAATTCCAGTAAATTATTACCGGGATTATCAGCATCTTCAACAATAGTATTGGAATGTTGATCGGTACCGTCCACATTACTTTCTTCAAAGAGAAATTCACTTGCATCGGGAGTAACATTTGCAGGGTAAACCATCCAGGGTTGAATATTTTTCGATAATGAATCGGGTATAGGCATTCCTTCACCGGGTGCATAAACACCATTGGTATCCCATATTATCCAATCAATGTCCGCACCTAAGGTTGAACTACCATTGCCATCGCCAAAACGGAAGTAATTTTCACCATCGGTAGTTGAAGTTGTTACGGACGCTACCGGAACTGGATTTTCATCGAGAAAGAAGTTAACCTGATCGCTGTATTTAGTAATTCTGTAAATATGCCAACCAAGCGAGTTACCAGGTAGATTACCTGATACGCCAGCCTGTTTTAGTTCATATGTACCATCATTTTTTATATAAAGTCTTTCCCGAAATCCACCCTGACGAAAATCAAATTCCATGGTGCGGTCCAGGGTATCGGAAACTCCTTTAATCCGTGCAATAAGGGTAACAGGTTTATTATTACTATTATTGAAATTATATTTCCACATGAATTTGCCGGGATCTGCTTCAGGAGATATTAATTCCAGAAGATTATTGCCAGGAATATCCGGATCAGTAATGATGGTATTTGTGTGTTGACCGGTTCCATCTACATTACTTTCTTCAAAGGCAAATTCACTCAAATCGGGAGTAACATTTGCAGGATATACATTCCAAAGCTGAACATCCTTCACCAGACTATCGGGAAGAGCTGTA